>DATIMO010000319.1:0-1550 GCA_035475215.1 Acetobacteraceae bacterium
CCGCTGGTACAGCCGCTGTCTATCGATGAGGCGGTCCTGAACCTGACCGGAACCGAGGCAGTGCATGGCGGGCCCCCGGCAATGGTGCTGGCGCGCTTCGCGCAGACAGTGGAACGAGATCTGGGCATCACCGTGTCGGTCGGTCTTGCCGGCAACCGGCTGCTGGCGAAGATCGCCGCCGGACGCAACAAGCCACGCGGATTCGTGGTGCTGGGTGCAGAAGCGCCGGGTGTGCTGGCGCCGGAGCCGGTCGATCTGCTCCCTGGCATCGGCTCGGCAATGGCGCGCCGACTGGCGAAGCTTGGGGTCGCGACCTTGGGGCAGCTTCAGGCACTGCCGGATGGCGACGCGCGACGGATGCTCGGCGATGACGGGCCGGCATTGTGCGCGCGGGCTCGCGGCGAGGATGCGCGAATCGTCGATCCCGCACGAGCGACGAAATCGATCAGCGCGGAAACAACGTTCGACAACGATCTGAGCCGCATGGAAGATCTGGAGCGTCCGTTGTGGCGGTGTGCGGAAAAGCTGGCGCGGCGGCTGAACGAGAACGAACTGGCCGCCGCCGGCGTGGTCCTGAAACTGAAGACCGCGGAGTTCGTGCTGCGCACGCGGGCGACGCGGCTGCCGGGCAGCCCGACGGTGCTGCCGGACCGGTTGTTCGAGGCAGCTCGTTCACTGCTGGTCCGCGAAGCAACGGGGGCTTTGTTTCGTCTGATCGGAATCGGCGCATCGCCGCTGGTTGCGGCCGCCGACGCGGACCGGGGGGATCTGGCCGATGCGGTAACGCCTCGGCTGGCAGCGACGCAGGCGGCGATGGATGCGATCCGACGGCGGTTCGGGGATGCGGCGATCGGGCGCGGGCGGGGAGTGGTGCGGTAGCGGGCGCGAATCAGCGCGGAACCATGTGCCACACGTGAAGCCACCGCAAGTACTGGAAGGTGGTTACATTCGCCATGGCCTACTTTGCCGCCGTGGACCGAAGGATGCGGGCAATGGCGGGGCATGGCGGCGGTGCAACAGCGCGGACAATGGGCGTTCGCGAATGGATCATGCTGCTTTGCCTGGCGCTTCTCTGGGGTGCGTCGTTCTTCTTCATTGGCGTGGCGGTGCGCGACCTTCCGTCGTTCACGCTGGTGTGGCTCCGCGTGGCGGTGGCTGCGGCGATCCTGCTGTCGCTCTTGCGCATGCTCGGACAGCGGATGCCGCGGGACCGTCGAGTCTGGTCCGCCTTCTTCGGGATGGGATTGCTCAACAACGTATTGCCGTTCTGCCTGATTATCTGGGGTCAGCACCATATCGCCAGCGGCCTCGCTGCCATTCTGAACGCAACCACACCGCTGTTCACCGTGTTGATCGCGCACCTGCTCACCGCGGATGAAAAGCAGACTCCGCTCAAGGCCGCTGGCGTAACGATTGGATTTGTAGGAACCGCCGTGATGATCGGTGCCGATGCGCTCGGCGGGCTGGGAACGGATGTCGGCGCACAACTCGCCTGCCTGGCTGCGGCGCTGTCATACGCATTCGCCGGGATTTTCGGGCGGCGATTCCGG
>DATIMO010000320.1:0-3853 GCA_035475215.1 Acetobacteraceae bacterium
GCCGGCCAGCCATTGAAGATCGCCAATCCGCTCATCAGCAGGACCACCAGGCAAACGAGATTGATCCAGTGTGTCAGCCGGATCAGCAGCGTGTGCCGGTAGATCATCCGATACCGGCGTGGTCTGGGGAATACTTCGACTGGGTGCGATCGTTCGGTCAAGACGCTGTCCTTGCATCGTTGATGCCATCTCGCGCACGACCGCGTGTACCGCCGATGCCCGCATCCGCGAACTCCTTACCTAGATGGGCGGTTGGGGGTTCACAGAAAGGATACAGCGATGAGCAAATTCCTGGGCGTTGCACTTGCCGGACTGGCCGCATTCGGCTGCAGCGCGAGTGCCATGGCGGTACAGCAGAGCACGCGCATCCGCGGGACAATCGAATCCGTCAACGGCGATACGGTTGCCATCAAGTCCTATAACGGGAAGACGGTCGATGTGATGCTCCACTCCAAGACGAAATTCGCCTCGGTCCTCCCGTCCAGCCTGTCGGATATCAAGTCCGGAGACTTCATCGGTGCCGGCGCGACGGGCCCCGAGAACAATTTGAAGGCAATGGAGGTCGTCGTCTTCCCCGAGTCGATGCGCGGTACCGGCGAGGGGCACTATGCCTGGAGCGTGCCGGCTGCCGTGGCCAATGCCGACACCCACGGCAGCAGCGAGACCTCAACTGGTGGGCCACCGGTGGCGGGTACCATGACCAACGGCACGGTCGCCGGTACCACTCCGGCGAATGGCGCGCCGCCAGTCCAGGGTACGATGACGAACGGCACGGTCGCGACCAACGCCAGCAAGGCGGGCGGCAAGGAGTTCACCGTCTCGTACAGCAACGGCAAGAAGGTGCAGATATTGGTGCCGCCTGATGCCCCCGTCGTCCGGTTGGCCCCCGCGCAGCAGTCGGTTCTGATGCCCGGAGCAAAGGCCTTCGTCGTTGCATCACAACCGAGCGGCAGCAGCGAACTGAGTGCCAATTTCGTGGCGGTTGGCAAGAACGGCATGATGCCGCCGATGTAAGCAACGGAACGGGTCAGCTTTCACGCGTGTTCAGGGCCGCCGCCGGAATTACTCCGGCGGCCGCAACCGGCTGCGCAACAGCTCCCCCTGGTTCTCCAGCACCGGATAGGCCGCCGCCGCTACCAGATGCCCGTTGACCCGCTTCATGTCGCGCAGCAGGTCAAGGTGCAGCACGCCAGCCTCGGCGCCTGCGCCGCCGCCATTTCGCAGCCCGGCAAAGTGCGCACTCGTCGCTGCTGCCTCCATGTCGCGGAAGACCTCTTTCTCTGCCACCAGTTGCCGCGCCGCCCGAGCATCCTCGGTCATGAACACCGCCGCCGCGGCCCGCACCGTGCTCGCCAGCCGGCCCAACAATCGTGCCGCCTCGGCCCGTTCGGGTTCGGGGAACGGAAACCCGCGTTTCAACCGCCGCGCCGCGTTGCTCATCAGATTGCGGTCCACGACGTCGCCGGCCGATTCCAGGTTTGCGGTGAAGATCAGTATCTCGGACAGACGCCGATGGTCGGCCTCGGACAGCGAATCGGCATCCAGCGCCGTGATATACGTCCGGATCGCGCGGTTCAGCTTGTCGACCACATCATCCAGTCGCCGCACCTCGGCGATCCGCCCGCGATCGCCGCTGGTCAATGCATCCGCCGCGCCGTTCAGCATCGCCTCGAGCGTGTCCGCCATGCGCAGCGCCTCACGCGCCGCCGCCGCCAGAGCGATCGGCGGCGTCTCGATCGCCGCATTGTCCAGATAGCGCGGCGTGGCGGGATCTTCCGGATCGACCCGCGCCGGCAGCAGCCGCCGCAGCAGCGCCGCGTAAGGGCCCAACACCGGCAGAAACACCGCCGCCAGTACCAGATTGAAGCCGGTATGGAAATCCGCCACCACGCGGGCCGTATCAGGCTCGATCTGCACCATCAGCGGCCCGATCCGGCCCAGCAGCACCAGCGCAATCACACAACCTGCTGCGCGCGTCAGCAGATTGCCGATCGTCACCCGGCGAGCCACCGGATCGTCGCCGCGCGCGCCTTCCAGCACCGGGTTTATGGCGGTGCCAAGATTGGCGCCCAGCACCAGGGCAAACGCGGTTTCCGGCGGAACAACCCCTTGCGCCGCGAGTGACATCACCAGCAGCACCATCGCCACGGATGAATGCGCCGCCCAGGTCAGTCCGGCCGCGATCAGCAGCGCCAGCAACGGCTCGGTCGTCACCGCACCGAGCATCATCCGCAGGCTCGGCGCGTCCTCATAGGGCGTCACCAGCGACAGCAGTTGCTGCAACGCCAGCAGCATCAGCCCCAGCCCGATCGAAACGCGACCGAGGTCGCGGTTCCGCGCCGATTGTCCGCGGCGGAACAAGCCAACGCCGAGGACGATCAGCACCGGCGCCGCCGCCACCACGTGGAACGAAAACACCTGCACGATCAGTGTGGTGCCGACATTCGCGCCCAGCATCGCCGCCAACGCAGGCACCAGGTCCACGACACCAGCAGCGCAGAATCCCGCCACCATCAGTCCGGTTGCCGTGCTGCTTTGCAGGATGGCGGTCACGCCAAGTCCCGAGGCGAATGCTGTCAACCGGCGGCGCAGCGCAGTGCCGAGCAGACGGCGCAGATCGGGCCCGAACGCGCGCAGAATCCCTGTCTGCACCATGTGCACGCCCCACAGCAGGAGCGCCACCGAGCCGGCAAGATCGATCAGGGTCAGCGGGAACTGCACGGCACCTCCACGGCCAGCCTACCGCAGCGCCAGGCAAGCGGACAGAACCAGCACGGCACCCGACGCGGTCAGCAGCAGCAGGACCGCCCTGCGAAACCCTGCATTGCTGAATCGCCGGTACAGGCGCGCACCAATCAGCACCGGGATCAGCATGGCCAGTGCGATCACCATGAACGCCCGAGCGGTTTCCATCGTAACCGTTCCCCACGCGATATACGCCGCCATGGTCAGCACTTGCATGATCAGATTGAAGGTTTGGAACACCGCTCGCTGCGTGTCGCGGTCCCAGCCGCGCAGCGCGCACCAGAGCGTCGGCGCCGGCCCGGTCAGCCCGCCGAGTCCGCCCATCGCTCCGCCGAGCCAACCCACCACGGCATCAGCCAGCCGCCCGCCACCGGTCACGCGCGGAAAGTCGCGCGCCAGCAGCATTGCCGGGCACCACAGCACCAGCAGAAAGCCGACCACCAGCTTGAAGCCGACCGGGTCGATCCGGTGCAGCAGCAGCACGCCGACCGGCACGCCGAGCACGCCACCCAGAATGAACGGGGCCAGGCGCCGGCCATCGAAGTCCTGCCGCACAGTTCCAAGCGAAAGCACCTGTCCCAGCAGCGACCCGAACACCACCATCGGGCCAGCCAGTGACGGCGGCACCCAGAACGCCCAGATCGGCATGGCCACCAACCCGAACGCAAACCCGGCGAGTCCCTGCACGAAACCGCCCACCGCGGCGCCGACGGCAACAGCGGCCAACACGGTCATTGCTGATCAGACCGTCTCGGCGGACCGTGCCGCCGCCATCTCAGCCAGCGTGGTGAACCGGAAATCGTAGCGCACGCCTGGCGGTGGCGCAGATGTTGCGCCGCCGCCGGGTGCCCCTCCCCGCCGATCGATCCACGCCGAGGCCAGGCCCGCCGCGTTTGCCGGGGCATGGTCATGGTACAGGCTTTGCGCGGTGTGCAGCACCTGGTCCCGCGCAATCCCGACCCCCGCAAGCTTTTCGATCAGATACGCGAAGTTGCGCGGGTCCGGCTTGTACGAACCGACATCCTCCGCGGTGCACACCAGATCGAACGCAACCCCCAGCCGCGGCAGACTGCCGGCAAAGCTGGCGCGATCGACATTCGACAGGATG
>DATIMO010000321.1:0-3839 GCA_035475215.1 Acetobacteraceae bacterium
GAATTCATCGAGCCCATGGGCCTGACGCAGAACGGATTGGCGCGCGCCATTGGCGTCCCGCCGCGGCGCATCAACGAGATCGTCCTCGGCAAGCGCGCGATAACCGCCGACACCGACCTGCGGCTGGCACGCTATTTCGCGCTGTCCGAAGGATTTTGGCTGGGCCTCCAATCCGATCACGACCTGCTCCACCAACGCCGAAAAATCGCGGTTGAGCTTGACCGCATCGAACCTCGCCCGGCTGCCGCCTGAAGCACCGTCACCCATCCGGCGACGGGCTCGACAGGCGCCAGGCGCTAGCTAGCCCCGGAGAAAGTTGGGGCCGCCCCGCAGTATTCGTTATTGCACGAAGCTCGCTTTTATAATGATCCATCATGCCCGGGCTTGGCCATTCGAGCCGCGAAGAATAGACGTGGGTGGCCGGCCTTCGCCGGCCATGACAATAAAAACCGCACAAGCCCAGCCATGACGTTTTTGGAGCATCATAGGATTTCTTCGGCGCGATAGCCTTGGGCGAACAGCAGGGCACGCAAATTGCCGTGATCGACCCGCGCTCGTGCTTCGGCGGCTACGATCGGCTTGGCGTGGAAGGCGATGCCTAGTCCCGCGGCGCGCAGCATTTCCAGATCGTTGGCGCCGTCGCCCACGGCGAGCGTGTCGATCAGATCGATGCCGTGTTGCTTCGTCAGCAGGCGCAGGGTTTGCAGCTTGGCATCACGGTCCAGGATCGGCTCCGCCACACGGCCGGTCAGGGCGAGGCCGTCGTGCAGCAGGACGTTGGCACGATGCAGGTCGAAGCCGAGTTGGGCCGCCACCCGGTCGGTGAAAAAGGTGAAGCCGCCGGAGACCAGCGCGGTGACTGTCCCGTGCGCCTGCATCGTGGCCACCAGCTCTCGGGCGCCCGGTGTCAGGCGCATGCGGTCCCAGGTCTTGTCCAGGGCCTCCAGGCTCAGCCCGCGCAGCATGGCGACGCGTTCGCGCAATGCGTCGGCGAAATCGATCTCTCCGTTCATGCTGCGCCGGGTTATGGCGGCGATTGGCTGCTTCAGGCCGGCGAAGTCGGCCAGTTCGTCCAGTGTCTCACCGGTCACGATCGTGCTGTCCATGTCGGCGATCAGCAGGAGCTTGCGGCGGTTCCGGATCGGCACCGGGACGGCGTCGATTGCGGCGCCCTGAAGCACGGCGCGCACGATTTCCATATTGGGCGGGGCGGGCAGGGGGATGTCGGCGGCTTCGCCGGGCGCGAGCAGGATGGGGGTATCGCCGCCGGTGGCTTCGCGCACACGCTCGATGGTCGGTGCGGTCAGCGTCGTCGCGGCACGGTCGGCGACCAGCGTGAGCACGTGAGACATGAGATCGAAGCTGGCAGCCGGCTCAGTTGATGGCAATGCGCAGGCGATAGCTGCCGCCGCCGTGGTCGGTGCCGATCACCAGCAGGTACTTCCCGCCTGTGGGAAGCGCCCCGGACCAGCGTTTTGCGTCCGCGCCGTCTGCGGCCCCCGGCAGGGGGTGTCCGGTCACCTGCAGGCCATCCTCGGTGCTGCGGGTGTGCCAGGGAGGGCGGTAGAGCTGGATGACGATGTTGGTGTGGGTTCGGCCGGGCTGCGTCACTGACAAATGCTGATCGGCCCGAGCTTCGATCGTGAAGCAATCGCGCAGACCACGAGGGACGCCGCCGGTGATTTCGGCCACGGAGGCGCCGGGGCGGAAGTGGATCGGGTCCGGCTTGTCGCAGGATGCCGCGGCGCTGGTGGCGATGCAGCAGCAGGCCGCGGCGAGGATGGCGCGGCTGGTCAGCCGGACGCACTCGCGCCGAGGGCGGACCAGGTTGCCGGGCCGACAAGGCCGTCAGCTGCGAGCCCCTTGCTGGTCTGGAACTGGCGGACTGCTTCGTCGGTGGTCGGGCCGAAGTCGCCGTCGGCAGTGAGCGGATAACCGATCGAGCGCAACAGGTTCTGCAGGCGGACCACGCCGGCACCGCTGTCTCCGCGCCGAATGGTCGGTGTTTCGGTGGGATCGCCGGTCAGGCCGAGTGCGGATTTGGCGGCGGTGAGGCGGGCGCGCCGGTCGTCGATGCCGTTCAGCCCCCCATTGATGCGGCGGGTGATTGTGAGGATGTCATCCGCATCGGCGAAGGCATCGAGGCCTTGCTGCTTCCAGAAGGCGCAGGCGATCAGCAATGACGTTGCGGGCTCGGCTGCCAGGCTGGGATTGCCGACGAGATCGAGTTGCAGAAGGTTCCCGTAACGGCCGTAATTTGCTCGCCCGGTGAGCTGGATCAGGCCGCGGCCCTTGAAGCGGGGGCCGTCGCCGTGTTGGGTATTGCCGAGATCGGCGCGGCCTTCATATGCGTCACCGGTGGCGTATTCCTGCGTGGTGCAGAAGCCATCCGACTCGTGGCAGATCTGTGCCAGGAAATGCGCCAGGCGCAGGGCCGTGTCGATGCCGTAATCGGCGCAGGTGGTCTGCAGCACCGGGCCGATGGCATCGATGATGGTGGCCTGTTGGCGTCCCCTTGCGCCGCTGTTACGCGGGGCAATCGCGCGCATCGTGTCGGCGTTCAGGGTGATCATCGGCGGGAGTTCCCGGTTTCCGATGCATCTAAGGCGCAACGGGTGGTGCGGGCAACAAGGATCGTGACGTGTGTCGATGAAGGACAGGCCCGCAGTAATCGTCGCCGGACCGACGGCGAGCGGCAAATCTGCACTGGCTTTGGCGCTGGCGCAGCGGCTGGATGGCACGATCATCAACGCCGATTCCATGCAGGTGTATCGGGAACTGCGCGTGCTGACGGCCCGCCCCACCGTAGGGGAGGAAGCGTTGGTGCCGCACGCGCTATACGGGGTGCGCGGCGCCGCCGAGCCGGGCAGTGTCGCGTGGTGGACCAAGGCGGCCGAGCAGGCGATGGTGGACGCGCGGGCGGCTGGGCGGCGGCCGATCCTGTGCGGCGGGACCGGGCTGTATTTCGCCGCGCTGCTTGGGGGACTGGCCGATATTCCCGATCCGGGTGCGGCGGCCCGTGGGGAAGCGCGTGCATTGCTGGCGGAGTTGGGGCCAGGCGGGCTGCATGACCGGCTTGTGGCCGTCGATCCGACTACGGCCGCGCGCATCCGCCCAGCCGACAGTCAGCGGATCGCACGCGCGTGGGAGGTGTGGCGCGGAACGGGAATTGGTCTTGCTGACTGGCAGGCGCGTCAGCCGGCGGCGGTCGAAAACCGCGGTCATGTGGCGATCCGGCTCGATCCGCCGCGGCCGGTGCTGCGCGAGGCGATTGCCAGCCGGTTCGCGGCGATGCTGGC
The DNA here is from genome assembly GCA_035475215.1 of Acetobacteraceae bacterium. Lineage (GTDB taxonomy): Bacteria > Pseudomonadota > Alphaproteobacteria > Acetobacterales > Acetobacteraceae > DATDIC01. Next base: position 3,300 of record DATIMO010000321.1, read on the forward strand.
GTACGGGGCGTTGGAGGAAGTTCGCAGGTTGTTGGCGCTCGGTCTCGATCCGGTTCTGCCGGCAATGCGGGCACACGGTGTGCCGGAGCTGAGTCGGCATCTGCGCGGCCAGATCACGCTGACCGAAGCTGCCGGACGGGCCATTCTGGCAACCGGGCGGTACACGAGGCGGCAGGCAACCTGGTTTCGGCATCATCCTCTTGCGCCCGAGGCGCGGACGCATACGATCTATGCGCGTTTTGCGGGGCAGACGCAATTTTTGGAAAGAAATCTGGGCGAAATTGTCGATTTTGTTTGCCGATTGGGTTGACGCACTGCAACATGCGCCGTAAGCGTGCGGCCGTCCGCCGCGCAACCCATATCTGAGCGGCAGTTTGCGGGGAGCCAGCCAATGCCGGCCGAAGCCAGCCGATCCCTGAGTCAGCCGCTTATTCAGTCGGGGGCAGAAATCCTGCTCCGCGCCCTGACGGATCAGGGCGTGGACGTTATCTTCGGGTATCCCGGCGGTGCCGTCCTGCCGATCTATGACGCGATCTTCAA
>DATIMO010000322.1:0-8357 GCA_035475215.1 Acetobacteraceae bacterium
CAGTTCAAGGACATCATCATTCGCGCCAACCAGCAGGGTGGCGTGGTGCGCATCGGCGACATCGCCGACGTGCAATTGGGGGCGCAGCAGTATTCGGCATTTTCGAAACTGGACAATAGCCCATCGGCGACCGTGGCAGTGTATCAGGCTCCGGGCGCCAATGCGCTGAGCGTGGCGAAGACGGTCGAAAGCACGGTGGCGCAGCTTGAAACGCAGTTCCCGGCCGGGCTGAAATCCGCGATCGTCTATAATGCAACCACATTTGTCACGGCGAATATCGACGAAATCCTGATTACGCTGGCGATCACCTTCGTGCTGGTCGTCGCCGTGGTGTTCCTGTTCCTGCAGGACTGGCGCGCCACGGTGATCCCGACCGTCGCGATCCCGGTCAGCCTGATCGGCGTGTTCGCGATCCTGTACGCGCTGGGCTATTCGGCCAATACGGTCGATCTGTTCGCCATCGTCCTGGCGATCACGCTGGTAGTCGATGACGCGATCGTGGTGGTGGAGAACGTGAGCCGTCACCTGGAGGAAACGCCGGACCGCCCGATCGCGGAAAGCACGGCGCAGGCGATGCAGGAGATCACCGGCCCGGTGATTGCCACGACGCTGGTACTGGTGGCGGTGTTCGCTCCGGTCGGTTTCCTGTCCGGCATCATCGGCCAGCTCTATCGCCAGTTCGCGGTGACGATTTCGGTCTCTGTGGTGATTTCCGCGGTCAACGCGCTGACGCTCAGCCCGGCGCTCTGCGTGCTGATCCTGCGGCCGCCGCGCAAGGCTCGCTTCGTGCTGTTCCGCTGGTTTAACACCGGGTTCGGGTGGACGCGCGACACGTACGGTCGCAGTGTGCGTTGGCTGGGACGCTGGCTGGTGGCGGCGTTCGTTGCTCTGGCGGCCGTGTTCGGCGCTGCGTACCTGCTGCTGGTGCTGATTCCGGCGGGGTTCCTGCCGAACGAGGATCAGGGGTTCTTCTTCGTCAACGTGCAGTTGCCGAGCGGGGCGGCACTGGAGCGCACGCAGCAGGTTGTCGATCAGGTCGGCCACATGACGGCGCAGACGCCGGGCGTTGCGCATGTGATCGATCTGGCCGGGTTCAGCCTGATCGGTGGCACTACCGAGGCGGATGCCGGTTCGGTGATCGCGATACTGAAACCGTGGGGCGAGCGCCCCCCCGCGCAATCGGTGAGCGCGGTGATCGCGCACTTGCAGCCGCTGTTCAATGCGGTGCCGGCCGCTCAGATCACCGCGTTCAATCCGCCGCCGATCTCCGGCATCAGCACCACTGGCGGGTTCAATTTCGTGCTGGAAGGACGCAACGGGCAATCACCGCAGGAGATGTCGTCGGTGGCGCGCAGCCTGATCTTTGCGGCCAATTCCGATCCGGCGCTGGCGTCTGTCTTCACCAGTTTCACCACCGACGTGCCGCAGGTGCTGGTGAGCGTCGATCTGACCCGGGCGGCGCTGCTGGGCGTCACTCCGGCGGATGTCTACGCTGCGCTGCAGGCCAATCTGGGCGGCCAGTTCGTCAACAACTTCAACTATCAGGCGCATGTGTTCCAGGTGATGGTGCAGGACCAGTCGCAGTATCGCGCGCAGGTCGCTGACATCGACCGGCTGTACGTGCGCAGCGCGACCGGTGCGATGGTGCCGCTGCGCAGCCTGATCACGCTCAGCACGATCCAGGGCGCCAATGCCATCAACCGGTTCAACATGTTCCCGGCCGTGCTGATCAATGGCAGCAGCGCGCCTGGCCGCAGTTCCGGCGAGGCGATCAACGCCATGCAGGCGGTTGCCGCGCATCATCTTCCGCAGGGATTCGGCTACGAGTGGACGGGGATGTCGTATCAGGAACTGCAGTCGGCCGGGCAGGAGGCGAATGCGTTCATTTTCGCCCTGGTGTTCGCGTACCTGTTCATGGTCGCGACATATGAAAGCTGGATGCTGCCGGTATCGGTGATCCTGTCGGTAGCGGCTGCCGTGTTTGGCGGGCTGCTGGCGCTGTGGCTGCGCGGCATCGCGCTGGATGTGTATGCGCAGATCGGACTGGTGCTGCTGATCGGGCTGGCGGCGAAGAACGCGATACTGATCGTGGAGTTCGCCAAGGAGCGGCTGGAGACGGGCGAGACGGTGCGTCAGGCGGCCGAAGCCGGTGCGCGGATTCGATATCGCCCGGTGATGATGACCGCGCTGGCGTTCATCGTCGGCGTGCTGCCGCTGGTGGCGGCGACCGGCGCCGGGGCCGGTGCCCGGCAGTCGATTGGCACGACGGTATTTGGCGGGATGGTGCTGGCGGCGTTGATCGGGGTGCTGCTGGTGCCGCCGCTGTTCGTTGCGTTCGAGTTTGTCGGTCAGAGCGTGTCGAGGCTGATCCATCGTCGCCGGTCGGGGCCGCATGCGGCGGAGTGATGGACGGGGCGATGGGGGTTATTTCTGCGATTGTTCTTCCCGGGGCATTTCGTCCCAGGGGCGGATGCGGGGGACCGGCAAGAAGGAAGGAAAGAAAGCAATTTCACCACGGAGACGCAGAGGCGCTGAGAGGGCAGGGAGGTAGCTGTTCTGCGTTTGGTCGGTTCGTCGTCTGGATTGTAGGTTTCTGCTTCGCGTTCTTTCCCGGCGGTGATCGCAGACGGGGCTATTTCGCGCCGTTCACCATCGCCGGATCGCCCTTGTAGCCGAACCGTTCGCGGCGTTCCTCCATGGTCATTTCGTCCCACAGGCGGATGCGGGGGAGGGGTTCGGTGCGCTCCGGCAGCGGCGGCGGCAATGGACGAGTGGCGGGTGTGGCGGCTTTGCTGGCGCGCGGCTGGGCCGGCACGCGGGGGCTGCTGAGTTGGGCTTCGGCGGCCGGGGTTTGGTGCTGGCGCAGGGTGCGGAGTGTCGCGTGCATCATGCGGGCGAGGGTGGCGGCGTTGGTGCGCTGGCGGGCGGCCATGGCGGGTGCCAGATCGGGCTGCGCGGCGCGGCGGAACGCATCCATGATGGCGTAATGGGCGGTGACGGCCTGGGCCGCGAGCATCGCCTGAAATGCGTCAGTGGGGCGCAGTGCCAGCACTGCGAGGCGGGCGGCATTGCGGCGGGTGGCGCGGGTCTGGTCGGTGTCGTTGGCGCCGGCGGGAATGGCCTCGACGACGGTGTCCAGCAGGTGTTCCAGGAGGGCGGGGTCGAGGGCTTCGACGGGAGTGGAACTGGACGTGGCGGCGGACATTGGGTGGAGGACCTCGGCGCGGTTGGTGGTGCGAGGGGGATAACAGGTGATAGGAATGATGTCAAGAAATTTGTGATTATTTACCTAGGATGAGGCCCTCAGCTTCCGCGTGCGAATGAGGTGCTCTGACGGGGAAGACGTCATTGCGCAACACCATTCGGCCGCCTAGCCTGCCTCGGCGCGAGCCGACGGTCAGAATGGGGGAGGCGGATGCCACAGCAAAGCGACATGGATCAGCTTGCGATCAATACCATCCGCATGCTGGCGATCGACGCAGTCCAGAAGGCGAAATCGGGACATCCAGGCACCCCGATGGATGCCGCCCCGACCGCCTATGCGTTGTGGCAGCAAGTATTGCGCTACGATCCGGCTGATCCGGACTGGATCAATCGCGACCGCTTCGTGCTGTCCAGCGGACATGCGTCGATGCTGCTGTATAGCCTGATCCATCTTGCCGGCATCAAGGCGGTGCATCCGTCGTATGAACAGGTCGGCCGCGATGCAGTCACGCTCCAGGACATCGAGACGTTCCGCCAGGGCGGCAGCCGCTGCCCAGGGCATCCGGAATTCGGCTGGACCTCTGGCGTGGAAACCACCACCGGCCCGCTGGGGCAGGGCGCGGCGACGAGCGTCGGCATGGCCGCGGCCGGGCGCTGGCTCGGCTCCACCTATAACCGGCCCGGGTTCCAACTGTTCGATTTCAATGTCTACGTGTTGTGCGGCGATGGCGACATGATGGAGGGTCTCAGCAGCGAAGCCGCTTCACTCGCCGGACACCTGCGGCTGTCGAATCTGTGCTGGATCTATGACAGCAACCGAGTGACGATCGAAGGCCATACCGATATTGCGTTCACCGAGGATACCGCCGCCCGCTTCCTGGCTTATGGCTGGAACGTGACACGGGTCAGCGATCCGAACGACCTCGATCAGTTGCAGCGTGCCTACGCGGAATTCGGCGCCACGACCGATCGCCCGACGTTGATCGTGGTGCACAGCCATATCGGTTACGGCTCGCCGCACAAGCATGATTCGCCGGAAGCGCATGGGGAGCCGCTGGGTGAAGAGGAAGTGCGTCTGACCAAGCAGTTCTTCGGCTTCGATCCCGACAAGAGTTTCGTCGTGCCGCCCGGCGTGCGCGAGCATTTCGCGGCCACGATGGGTGCGCGGGGTGCCAAGCTGCATAGCGCGTGGAACGACAGTTTCTCACGTTACCGTTCCGAGCATCCCGATCTAGCCGGACAGGTGGATTGCATCATTCGCCGGGAATTGCCCAAGGGCTGGGACCGCGCGATCCCGACATTTGCGCAGAACGAGAAGGGCATTGCCACGCGCGATGCATCCGGTCAGGTGCTGAACGCGATTGCGGCCCAGATACCCTGGATGGTCGGCGGCGCCGCGGATTTGTCGCCGAGCACCAAGACGCGCCTGACTTTCGACGGGGCCGGCGATTTCCAGCCGCCCGGCTCACCCGGTGCGCTGACCGGACGCAACATGCATTATGGCGTGCGCGAGCATGCCATGTGCGCGATGGTCAACGGCATGACGCTGACCGGGCTGCGCGCATTCGGGTCCGGGTTTCTGATCTTCACCGACTATGCGCGCGGCTCGATCCGGCTGTCTTCGCTGATGGACCTGCCGGTGATCCACATATGGACACACGATTCCATCGGGGTCGGTGAGGATGGGCCGACGCACCAGCCGATCGAGCAGATCGTGTCGTTGCGCGCGATCCCCGGAATGGTCGTGATCCGTCCGGCGGATGCAAACGAGATGGCGGAGGCGTATCGCACGATCATGCAGTTCACCAGCCGCCCGGCTGCGCTGATCTGTTCCCGCCAGCCGCTGCCGATTGTCGATCGCGGCAAATATGCGTCGGCCTCGGGCGTGGTGAAGGGCGCCTATGTGCTGGCCGATGCCGCCGGCGGCAAGCCGGACGTCATCCTGATCGGCACCGGCAGCGAAGTTTCGTTGTGCATGAGCGCGCGCGAGCAACTGGCGACCGAGAACATTGCCGCCCGGGTTGTCAGCATGCCGTCCTGGGAATTGTTCGAGGAGCAGGACGAAGCGTATCAGGACAGCGTGTTGCCACCGGGGATCACCGCCCGCGTCACGGTCGAGGAAGCCGCGGCGATTGGCTGGCACCGCTATGCCGGCCGTCGTGGCGTCGTGCTGGGGATGCACACGTTCGGGATGTCGGCGCCGATCAAGGTGGTCGCCGAGCATTTCGGCTTCACGACGGAACATGTTGTTGCCGCGGCCAAGCAGGCGATTTCGCGCAGCAACTGACATCAAGGAGAACGTCTCGATGCAACTCGGTATGATCGGTCTTGGCCGGATGGGCGGCAACATGGTCGTGCGTCTGATTCGCGCGGGCCATGAGTGCCATGTCTATGACGCCCATGAAAGCGCGGTGAACGAGCTGGTGGACAAGGGCGCCAAGGGCAGCACAAGTCTTCAGGCTTTCATCAACTCGCTCGCCAAGCCGCGCGCCGTCTGGCTGATGGTGCCGGCCGGCGTGGTCGATTCAGTGCTGAGTACTCTGACACCGCTGCTGTCTGCTGGCGATACCGTGGTCGATGGTGGCAATTCATACTATCATGACGACGTGCGCCGGGCCGGCGAGTTGAAGGCCAAGGGACTGCATTACGTCGATGTCGGCGTCAGCGGCGGCGTCTGGGGTCTGGAACGCGGCTATTGCATGATGATCGGCGGCGAGAACGACGTGGTGCAACGGCTCGACCCGGTGTTCAAGGCTTTGGCGCCCGGTTTCGACAGTGCGCCTCGTACTCCTGGCATTTCGGGTGAACCAAGTCCGGCCGAACAGGGCTATCTGCATTGCGGGCCGAACGGCGCGGGCCATTTCGTGAAGATGGTGCACAACGGCATCGAGTACGGAATCATGGCCGCTTATTCCGAAGGCCTGAATATCATCCATCATGCCAATGCCGGTTTGCATCAGCGCGAGATGGACGCCGAAACCACACCGCTGCGGCACCCGGAACTGTACAAGTACGACATCGCTATCGATAAAGTTGCCGAGGTCTGGCGCCGCGGCAGCGTGGTCGGTTCCTGGCTGCTCGATCTGACCGCCAGTGCACTGCGCAAAAGCCCTGATCTGGAAGGTTTTCACGGGCGTGTATCGGATTCCGGCGAGGGGCGGTGGACATTGCAGGCTGCCATCGACGAAGGCGTGCCGGCGCCGGTCATCAGCGCCGCGCTGTTTGCCCGGTTCAGCTCTCGCGGGGAAGACGAATTCGCCAACAAGCTGCTGTCGGCGCTGCGCTTCGAATTTGGTGGTCACGTCGAGAAGCCGGCCGGATGAAAGACACAGGAGATACGATCATGAAAGCAACCGGTAAGTTGCATGCGCTAGGTCAGAGCCTGTGGCTCGATAATATCACCCGTGACCTGCTCGATAGCGGGACCTTGCAGCACTACATCGACGAACTGTCGGTGACGGGCCTGACCTCGAACCCGACCATCTTCGATCACGCCGTCACGCACAGCGCGAAATATGACGATGAGATTCGCAAGCTTTTGGGCCAGGGGCTGTCCGGTGAGGCGCTGTTCTTCGAATTGGCGATTTCAGACCTGTCGCGCGCGGCCGATCTGTTCAAGCCGATTCATCAGCGGACCTGCGGCGTTGATGGATGGGTGTCGCTGGAGGTGTCGCCGAAGCTTGCTCATGATACAGGAGCAACAGTTGCGCTATCCAGACAATTGCATGGAAAAGCCAGCAAGCCGAACCTGTTCATCAAGATTCCCGGCACGATCGAAGGCTTGCCGGCCATCGAGGAAAGCATCTTTGCCGGCGTCCCGGTGAACGTGACACTGCTGTTTTCGCGTGCCGATTACCTCGCCGCTGCAGATGCATATATGACGGGGCTGGAACGCCGGGTGGCGGCGGGACTGCCGCCGGACAGCCACTCGGTTGCATCGGTGTTCATCAGCCGATGGGATCGCGCAGTGATCGACAAGGTGCCGGAGGCGCTGCGCGACCGTCTTGGCGTGGCGATCGGGCAGCAGGCCTACAAAGCGTATCGCGATGTGCTGGATTCGGACCGCTGGCAGCGCCTGGCGAATGCCGGTGCCCGGCCACAGCGGCTGCTGTTTGCCAGCACCAGCATGAAGGATCCGAAGGCGCCGGATACGCTGTATGTCACGGCACTAGCCGGGCCGAACACGATCAACACCATGCCTGAAGCAACACTGCGCGCGTTCAGCGAGCATGGCGAGGTGGGCGCCGGCCTTGCCAGTGACGGCGGCGACTGCGAGCGGGTGATCGCGGCGCATGTGCGCGCGGGGATCGACGTTGATGCGCTGGCCGCGCAATTGCAGACCGACGGTGCGAAATCATTTGTCGATTCGTGGCAGGACCTGCTCGGGGCGATCGAGAAGAAGAGCAGCAAGCTGGGATAGAACGTGATCGCTTGAGGCGGAGCGGTCAGAAAGCGTCAATCACGCGGTAGACCGTGATTGCTTCAAGTTGAAGCAATCACGGTCTGGTAAGAACCCAACCATGGGTTATCAGTCGCCAACCGCACGCAGCAGCGGGCGGCTGCCGACGATCTGTTCCTCGTACACATCAAGGTAGTCTTCAGCCATTCGCGTCGCGGTGAACCGGCGGTCGAATTGCTGCCGCACCAGCCTGCGGTCGAGCCGATCCAGATTCTCGATCGCAGCCACTGCGCCGGCTTCGTCCGAAACGATGAACCCGCTCAGGCCATGGTCGATCACCTCGGGCACCGAGCCGCGGTTGAAGGCGATCACCGGTGTGCCGCACGCCATGGCTTCGATCATCACCAGGCCGAACGGCTCCGGCCAGTCGATGGGGAACAGCAGCGCGTGCGCGCCGGACAGGAATTCCGGCTTCTGCGAATCATTGATCTCACCGATGTATTCCACGTGCGGGCTGCGCGCGACCAGGGGGCCGATTTCCTCGTCCCAGTACTGCTGGTCGGCGGCATCGATCTTGGCGGCGATCTTCAGCTTTGCTCCGGCCGCCGCGGTGATGCGGATCGCCTTGTCCACGCCCTTTTCGGGCGAGATCCGGCCGAGGAATGCGAAGTAGCTCTGCGCACCCGGTTGCGGTTTCAGCAGTTCGGCCGGCATGCCGTGATGTACGGTGCGCACCCAGTTCAGCCGCGGAATG
>DATIMO010000323.1:0-2900 GCA_035475215.1 Acetobacteraceae bacterium
GCCATCGTCGTCTATTCGCCCGATCCGGAAACCGGACAGGCACAGCTGATGGCGTCGTTCCACAAGACATTCCCAGAGATCGCCACCAACTACATCCGGCTTCAGACTGGTGCGCTCTACGCCAAGATCATGTCGGAACGACAGGCGCATGCCTTTCTGGACGACGTCCTGTTCCTGACGGACATGAGCTTCGTGCTCGATTTCACCAAACTGCACGGCTACGCGCACTACGTCTCGCCGCAGATGGCCGCGTACAAGCCGGAATACAAAAGCGACCCTGAGGGCGACTGGACCTGGGGCGGCATCATCGTCGCCGGGATCGCATACAACCCGACAACGGTCCCCGCGGATCAGGCGCCAAAAAGCTGGAAGGACCTGCTCAATCCGGCCTGGAAGGACGCGATCAACGTCAAGGTGTCCAATTCTGGCCTGCAGCACGAGGCGTGGTATCTGATCAAACAGATTTACGGTGACGAGTACTGGCAGCAATTCGCCAAGCTCAATCCGCGCGCGTTCGATTCCTACGTCCAGCAGTTCGACCGCTGCGTGAACGGCCAGGACAAGGTGATCTCAACCGCGCAGTATTCCGGCTATCTCCAGTTCAAAGCCAAGGGCGCGCCGATCGCCTTCGTCAATCCGCCGGAAGGACTGCCGGCGGACCCGACCGGGGTTGGTATCGTGCAGGAGGCGCCACACCCGGCCGCGGCGCGGCTGTTCCTGGATTGGTTCCTCAGCCCGGTCGGACAGAAGGCCTATATCGAATCCTCATCGCTTTATTCCCCGCGCACCGATGTGGCGCCGCCCGCCGGAGGAATCCCGATCGATCAAATCAAGCTGCTGGCCCCCAAGGACTGGGACGCGTTCCTGAAAACCCACGCGCAGTTCGTGAAGGAATGGGACCGCATGGTCGGGATGCGCTGACCCGCACATGAGCGACACGGTCGCACTGCCGGCAATCCAGGCCGCCAAGCCCCGACACGCGACCGGGCGGCTGCAACCCTTGGTCATGGGCGCCGTCGTGCTGGGCTGCGCGGCGCTGGTGCTCTACCCGCTGATCTTCCTGATCTGGGAATCGCTGAATGTCGGCGATCCCACCACCTTTCCCCCGGAGGAGCTCGGCTTCGCCAACTACACGGGCCTGATCGAGGACTGGCACGTGCTGACCAACACCGCCTTGGTCGCGGTGATCGCAACCGCGCTGGCGGTGGTCTTCGGCTTCGTGCAGGCCTGGATCCTGACGCGCACCAACATCCCCGGCCGGGCGCGTCTGGAACGCCTCATGGAGTTGCCGTACTACATGACCCCGCTGATCGGCGCCCTGGCCTGGGGCGTGCTGCTCGGCCCGAAGACCGGCTTACTCAACCAGGCATGGCGCCTTTCCGGCGCGACCGGCGACCTGTTCAACGCCTACACACCCTGGGGCATCGCCTGGGTCATGGCGCTGTTCGAGGGCACGGTTGCGTTCGTCATCATCTCGGCGGCGATGAAGTCGATGGACCCGTCGCTGGAAGAAAGCTCGCGTGTGATGGGCGCCGGCAAACTGCGCACCGCTCTGCGGGTGACGCTGCCGCTGGTCGCACCCGGCGTGCTCAGCGCCGCGGTGTTCGTGTTCGCCGAGATGCTGGGATCATTCGCCGCTGCCTTCGTGCTGGGCATACCCGGCCGGTTCTTCGTGGTGACCACAGCGATCTGGGAAGCAACCTTGTCGTTTCCGCCAGACTACGGGCGCGCAGCGGCCATGGGACTGTCGCTGTTCGCGGTGATGCTGGTCGCACTGACCGCCGCACGACTGATCCTGCGCCACGGCAGCTATGCGACCATCACCGGAAAGGCGTTCCGCCCTCGGGCCATGGAGGTCGGAGCGCTGAAATATCCGCTTCTGCTGATCGCCTGGGGTTACATCTTTGCCGCCGTGATCCTGCCGCTGGCCGCGCTCACGCTGACCTCGTTCGAGAAATTCGCCACCGTGGTGATCCCTCAGATGGTATTCACCATTGCCAACTACCGCACCGCATTGACGCTCGGTTCTCTGGCGCCCGCCTTCGCCAACAGCCTGATCCTCGGACTCTGCGTCGCCAGCATCGGCGTGCCGGTGATTGGTCTGCTGGCCTGGACAATCTACCGCTCGCGCATGCCGGGCGGGTGGATCGCCGAATACGTGGTCATGGTGCCGCAGGCGGTGCCGCGGCTGGTGTTCGGGCTTGGACTGCTATGGGCGTGGATCAACCTGCCGGTGCCGATCTACGGCACGCTATGGCTGATGGGTTTGGCATATTTCACCGTGTTCCTGCCGCTCGGCTTGCGCACCATGGCGGGCGTGGTGCTGCAGGTGGATCGCAGCCTGGAGGAATGCGCGCGCGTCTGCGGCGCATCCTGGGCGCACCAGATGCGCACCGTCACGTTGCCGCTGCTGCGCCCCGGACTTGCCGCCGCCTGGCTGCTAATCTTCATCGCCAGCGTGCGAGAACTCGGCGTGTCGATCTTCCTGATGGGCCCCAATTCCAAAGTTATCGCCCCGGCAATCGTCAATTCGTGGCTGAGTTCCAGCTCCGAACTGTCGGCGGCGATGGCGCTGTTGCAGACCGCCACGGTGTTCGTCGCGCTGATCATCATGTTCCGCGTGGCGCGGCGGCTGTCCGGCGCAACGGCGGCCGCATGAGCCAGCCGCGAATCGAGGTCAACGGCCTGGTCGTGCGCTACGGCGATGTTCCGGCGGTGCAGGGCGTCAGTTTCATGATCGCGCCCGGCGAGATGGTTTCACTGCTTGGTCCATCCGGTTGCGGCAAGACGACAACGTTGCGGGCCATCGCCGGACTGGAAACGCCGTCAGGCGGGGCGATCCGGCTGAACGGCGAAACCGTCTATTCCGCAACCGAGCGCCGCAACACGCCAGCGGAGCG
>DATIMO010000324.1:0-5790 GCA_035475215.1 Acetobacteraceae bacterium
GCATGAAAGCCACGCTCCTGATCGCAGTGCTGCTGTTGCTTGCCGGATGCGACGACATGAGCGATCAGCCGCGGCAGAAGCAGTACTCGCCGGCGGTCGGGCCGGCGCAGCGCCCGCCGGGAGTTGTGCGGTTTCAAAGCAAACCTGTCGCTGCCCCGCCGGTCACGCTGGCGCTGTTGCAGCGTGGCCAGGATCGGTTCCGCATCTACTGCACGCCGTGCCATTCGGAACTCGGTGACGGCAACGGGATGATCGTCCAGCGCGGCTTCCCGCATCCGCCCAACTACGAGGAACAGGAACTGCGGGAAGCCCCTTCGCAGCATTTCTACGACGTGATCACCAACGGTCACGGGATCATGTACTCCTATGCGGATCGCGTTCAGGCAGCGGATCGCTGGGCCATCGCTGCCTATATCCGCGCGCTGCAGCTTAGTCAGCAGGACACGGTGGCCGATCTGTCGCCCACGGAACGGAGCCTGCTGCGATGACGCGCGATCGGGTGGAGCGCGTGGCGTGGATCATCGGCCTGACCGCGTTGCTGGCCTGCGTCATCGGCTGGATCGTGACGCCCCGCCTGTTCCCGCATGCCTGGCTGGCCGCGCTCGCCTGCTGGATCGGCTGGCCGCTGGGCAGCATGGCATTGCTGCTGATCCATTCCATCAGCGGCGGCCGTTGGGGCCATGCGGTACGGCCGCAACTTGTGATCGGGGTGATCAGCCTGCCGCTGGTCGTTATTGCGGTGCTGCCGCTGATCCCCGAGTTGCACGCACTGTATCCGTGGGCGCGGCCAGAGGTCGCCCATGATCTCGGCAACACCAGCTACCTGAATGTGCCGTTCGTGTGCGGTCGCGGCGTGCTGTACCTGGTGCTTTGGTTGTTGCTCGGTGCGTTGATCCTGCGTGCGCTGCGGCAGCCGGTGCCGGACCTTGCGTTGTATCGGCTGGCGCCGTTCGGGCTGATCATGCTGATGCTGACCGCCACGTTTGCCGGGTTCGACGCCACCCTGTCGCTCGATCCGCATTTCAATTCCAGTGTCTTTGGCATGATCCTTGCCGCCGAGGCCGTGTTGCTGGCGCTGTCCATCGCCACCTTCTTCACCCTGCTGATCACGCGGCTGGAACGCCACGCCACCGAGGATCTCGGCAAGCTGCTGCTCGCTCTGCTGGTGCTGTGGGGCTATTTCGAGTTCATGCAGTTGCTGATCGTGTGGAATTCCGATCTGGCGATCGATGCTCCCTGGTATGTAGCGCGGTCCGAGCACGGCTGGGGCATCGTCGCCTACATCACGTTCGCGGTGCATTTTGTCCTGCCGTTTCTGCTGCTGCTGTGGCCGCAGGTGCAGGGTTCACGGCGCGGCATGCTGGCCGTTTCGTTTCTGTTGATCTCCGGGGAGATACCGCGCGCCTGGTGGCTGGTGGTGCCCGCTACGGGGCGGAACCTTTCCTGGCTGGACTGCTGCGCGATGATCGCGATGATCGCGATTGCGGTCGGACTTGCGCTGCGCATCCCGCGCCTGTCCTTTACCCAGGCATGGACGCAGCAGCATGTCTGAAAAGATGCTGATCCCGGATGCGCGTCATGAACTGCGCGATGTATCCGGCCGTTTCATTCTGTATGCTTTCCTGCTGTTGGCGGGATCGGTCACTGCGGTCGGCCTGGTGGTGTGGGGACTATTCCCACGCTCCACGGCCGACAAGCAGATCACGCACACGGTGGAGGATTTCCCGACACCGCAACTTCAGCCTGACCCACGGCAGGATTGGCAGCGCTTCCACCGCGCGGAAATGCAGCGACTGACCACGTACGGATGGATCGACAAGACGCACGGTGTCGTGCACATCCCGATCGATCGGGCAATGCAGAAGATCGCCAAGGACGGAATCCCCGACTGGCCGGCTTCGGCCGCGCCGCAGAAATAGACAAGCTCCGCGCGTGAATTTCCATCTCCCCATCGCATCCAATTTCGCCCCCACGGTGGATCACATCCTGATCTGCCTCCTGGTCATCAGTTCGGCGATGATGCTGCTGGTGTTCGGGCTGCTGTGGACGTTCATGGTCAAATACCGCGCCGGCAGTCCGATCGACCGCGGCGCCATAGCCGAACGCACCTGGCGGGTTGAGGTGGCCTGGACCACAGCAACGTTCTTCGTGTTCATCGGACTGTTCTACTGGGGCGCGGACGTCTATCTGGATGAGTATCAGCCGCCCCCCGGCACCATGAAGATTTCCGTCGTCGGCAAACGCTGGATGTGGAAGATCGAATATCCCGGCGGTCAGCGCGAGATCGATGAGCTGCACGTGCCGGTCGGGCGCAAGGTCCAGCTTGTCATGACATCCGAGGACGTGATCCATGATTTCGCCATCCCGGCGTTCCGCGTTCGCCACGACGTGCTGCCGGGCCGTTACGAGACAATCTGGTTCATCGCCGACGTGCCGGGAACGTATGACCTGTACTGCACCAGGTTGTGCGGCGCGGAGCACTCGCGGATGCGCGGCACCGTAGTCGCGATGCAGCCGGCCGACTACCAACGATGGCTGGAGCAGAATGGCAGCTCGGGGACGCTGGTCGCCGCCGGGCAGGACCTGTTCATCAGCTTGGGCTGCAGCGGCTGCCATAACGGCGGCGGGACGGTGCGCGCGCCCTCGCTTTACGGCGTCTATGGCAGCCCGGTGCCGTTGTCCGACGGTACCACGGTGATGGCCGATGAAGGCTATCTGCGCGATTCGATCCTGTATCCCAAGAAACAGGTGGTCGCCAGCTTCGTCCCGGTCATGCCGTCCTTCGACGGCAAGATCAGCGATGCCGACCTGGAGAAGCTGATCGCCTACATCAAGTCGCTCGGCGCGGAGACCAGCCAATGAGCAGCACCGTCATCGATCGCCGCGAAATCGCCGAGAGCTATCTGGGCGAGAAATTCACGCTGCGGAGCTGGCTGCTCACGACCGATCACAAGCGGATCGCGGTGCTGTTCCTGATCACTATCACCGGTTTCTTTTTCGTGGGCGGCATCGCCGCGGCCTTCATGCGCTGGAACCTGCTTGTGCCGGAAGGCATGCTGCGCTCCGACGAGACCTACAACCGGCTGTTCACCATGCACGGCGTCATCATGGTGTGGTTCTTTCTGGTGCCGTCGATCCCGGTCACGCTTGGCAATTTCTGCATCCCGCTGATGATCGGCGCGCGCGACCTGGCGTTCCCAAAGATCAATCTGATGAGCTGGTACCTGTTCGTAACCGGCGGAATCATCGAGCTGTATGCGATGTTCGTCGGCGGCGTGGATGTCGGCTGGACCTTCTATCCGACGCTATCGACCAACTACAGTAACGGGTTCATTCTGCTCTCGGTCCTCGGCGTCTTCATGTCCGGCTTTTCGTCGATCGCCACCGGGCTGAACTTCATCGTCACCATCCACACGCTGCGGGCGCCCGGCATGACCTGGACCCGGCTGCCGGTGTTCATCTGGTCGCACTACTCGGTCAGCGTGCTGTACGTGCTGGCGACACCGGTGCTGGCAATGACACTTGCCTTGCTGTTCTTCGAGCGGCTGTTCGGGGTCGGGCCGTTCGATCCGCAGCTCGGTGGCGACCTGATCCTGTTTCAGCACCTGTTCTGGTTCTACTCCCATCCGGCGGTGTACATCATGATCCTGCCCGGATTCGGAGTCATCAGCGAGATCATTCCGTGCTTCTCGCACAAGCGGCTGTTCGGCTACGAGTTCGTGGTGTGGGCCAGCATCGCCATCGCGGTGATCAGCTTCTTCGTCTGGGGCCACCACATGTTCGTATCCGGTCAGTCGCTGTACGCCAGCGTGGTGTTTTCATTGATGTCGTACGCCGTCGCCGTGCCGTCGGCCATCAAGGTGTTCAACTGGGTCGGCACCATGCACAAGGGGTTCATCCGCTTCGACGCGCCGATGCTGTACGCAATCGGCTTCATCGGGCTGTTCACCTCGGGCGGGCTGACCGGGTTGTGGCTCGCCTGCCTGGCCGCCGACGTGCATCTCAGCCAGACCTATTTCGTGGTGGCGCATTTCCACTACGTGATGGTCGGCGGCATGGTATCCGCGTTCTTCGGAGGACTGCATTTCTGGTGGCCGAAGATCACCGGCCGGCTGTATCCGGAAATGTGGGGACGCGCGGCGGCGCTGATCATCTTCATCGGCTTCAACATGACCTTCGCGCCGCAATACATCCTTGGCTACACCGGAATGCCGCGGCGCTACGCGTCGTATCCGCCGAAATTCCAGGTGCTGAACGTGATGTCGTCAGCCGGTGCCTCCGTGCTGGCACTGGGGTACCTGCTGCCGCTGTTCTATCTGCCGTGGTCGCTGTTCCGCGGCCCACGGGCGACGGCAAATCCCTGGGATGCCACCGGCCTGGAATGGCAGACCTCGTCGCCGCCGCCGACCACGAATTTCTATGCCACGCCGGTCGTCACCTGGGAGCCATATGACTACAAGCCGCCGGAACGACTGGAGCAGCGAGACTATCATGGCTGAGCCGGCCCAGCTCCCCGGGTCGGCACTGACTGTCCCGCAGGAATTCCAGTATTCGAGCCTGTTTCATCAGGGCGAGGCGGCGATTGCCGGAATCTGGTTGTTCATGGCGCAGGAATGTTTGTTCTTCGGTGCACTGTTCCTCACCTGGATCTACTGTCGCTATTGGAACATCGCCGGATTTGATGCCGGCAGCGCGGAAACACAGGTCTGGATCGGCAGCATCAACACGGGAATCCTGCTCACCAGCAGCTTCGCCTATGCCAGCGCACTGCTGTTCATTCGTGCCGGTGGTGAGCGCGGCATGACCATCCTGCTCGGGGTCGCAGCCTTCCTCGGCATTGCGTTTCTTTGTCTCAAAGGATACGAATGGCATCTGGATTTCGATGACCACACCTGGGTGCTGGATCCCGATTTCAAGGTGAAGGGTGCCTTGCAGGGCGGCGCCAAACTGTTCTGGAGCTTCTATTGGTTCGGCACCGTGCTGCACGCGGCGCACCTGACCGTCGGGATCGGCCTGGTCGCTTACGTCATCGAACGCGCCCGGCGAGGCCACTTTTCCGCCGCCTATCACACCCCGGTCGAGGTCATCGGCATCTACTGGAGCTTCGTCGATATCGTCTGGATCATTCTGTGGCCGTTCATCTATCTGATCGGACGGGCGCCATGATCGGACGCATCATCGGTCTCGGTTTCGCCTGGGTGGTGCTGATGGCGCTGGCCGGGGGGGAGTTCCTGATCAGCGGGCTTCGAATGCCACTGCCCAACCGGCCGCTGATCCTGCTGCCGGCAGGCGTCATGGTGCTGATCGTGGTGTTCGTGTTCATGCGTCTGGGTCGCGCCCCGCTGATTGCCCGCGGTTTTGCCGTCGCAGCGATATTCTGGCTGATACTGCTGCTGGGTCTTGGCAGCATGGACGCGCTGACGCGGAATCTCTGGTTGGTGCAGGGCTACAACCCGCACTGACCCGCTCAATGGCCGGCGATTACATCTGCAAGTTGTTGGCGTGCTTTTTCGATATGACCCCAGGGTACCCCGCCAAGCGGAAAATGCCCCCCCATGATTACACTGAGCACCGCGTTCACCCGCGCCAGCCGGTCGCGGTCCACATCCGCTCCACTGCCGCGCCATATCTCCGCCAGCGCGTCACGATAAGCCGACAGGCAGCGCACCGCTTCCGAAAAGTCGTGACCGACCTTTTGCGGACGTTCCGTCAGCAACTGATCGATCAGGCGCAGCGCTTGCTTTCCTGCTTCCTGCGTCCGGTCGATACCCATCGTATCAGTGGCCATGG
>DATIMO010000325.1:0-4447 GCA_035475215.1 Acetobacteraceae bacterium
ACTGCGAACATCGGTGTCTTTCCTGCCAACGGGCCATATGTCGGCCGCCTGGAAGGCGCCGATCCCGGAGGCGCGGGTTATAGCGCCCGGTCTGGCCGTGTCAAATCAGCCGGCCGAACCACACGATCATCATGGCCGAACCGATACGAGCATTGACGAATCGGCGCGAAGAGCGGCTGTTGGGCGGAATGAATGTGCCGCCGCCAGAAATGTTCCACCTGCCAGGCGGAACGGCGCGTATCGAGTGGCGTCGGAACTCCCGAGCCCGACGCGTCAGCCTGCGCATCGATCCGAGTGCCGGTAACGTCGTCGTGACACTGCCGTTGCGTGCCGGCCGAGGCGCGGGTGTTGCACTGTTGATGACGCATGCCGACTGGGTGACGGATCGGCTTGCCGCCTTGCCGGATGCCGTACCGTTTGCCGACGGCGCGCCCGTACCAATCGATGGGATGCCGAAGCGCATCCGCCATGTGCCGCACGCGCGTGGGGGTGTCTGGCTTGAGGGGGATGAGGTGTGTGTGTCCGGTGCGCCGGAGTTCCTGCGCCGGCGTGTATTGGATTTCCTGCGCGCGGAGGCGCGGCGGCGTCTAGCCATGCTGGCGATCGAAAAGGCAGCCCTGATCGGCGCGCAGGTACGGCGGGTGGCGGTGAAAGACACGCGTAGCCGATGGGGAAGCTGTGCCTCGGACGGATCGCTGGCGTTTTCCTGGCGGCTGATCATGGCGCCGGCGTTCGTACAGGATTACGTGGTCGCGCATGAAGTTGCCCATCTGCGATGCATGAACCACGGGAAGCGGTTCTGGGCGCTGGTGGACCAACTGACACCACATACAGCCGCCGCCGTGCAGTGGTTTCGCGGCGAGGGGTCACGCCTGCTGCGGATTGGCTGAGCAGATGGCCTGCCAAACCCGTTCGGGGGTCGCCGGCATGTCGATATGGGTTACGCCAAGCGGCGCCAGCGCGTCGAGAATGGCATTGATCACTGTCTGCGGTGCGGCCATCGCGCCGGCCTGACCCGATCCCTTTACGCCGAGCGCATTCGCGGTGGTCGGCTGCTCGACCAGGGTAATGGTAAATCCCGGCAGTTCGTCGGCGCGCGGCACCGCGTAATCTGTGAACGTGCCGGACAGCAACTGGCCAGAATCAGGATCATAGGCGGTGCGTTCAAGCAGCGCCTGGCCGATGCCCTGCGTCACGCCGCCCTGCACCTGGCCGGCGGTGAGCAGCGGGTTGATCAGGCGACCGAAGTCATCGACCGCGGTGTAGCGGTCCAGCGTGACGGCTCCGGTTTCAGGATCAACCTCCACCTCGGCGACATGGCAGCCGCTGGGGAAGGTGAACACGTCGCAGATATTCTCGGCTCTGGTGTCGAGGCTTTCGCCCGTGTCGGGATCAACCGCGTCGCGGGCGACCGCGAGCAGATCAACGCTGCGGCCATCCTGTGTCGTGAAGTGGCCGTCGCTGAACGTCACGTCGGCGGGTGCGGCTTGCAGAAGGCGTGCGGCCAGTGGGAGGGCCTTGTCGATGACAAGCCCGGCGGCTTTCACCAGGGCGGCACCGCCCATGTGCATGGAGCGGGCGCCACCGTGTCCGCCACCGGTTGCAACGATCGCGGTATCCGCCTGCACGTAGCGGAAGGTCTCAATCGGCAGACCGAACAGGTCCGCGGCGATCTGCGGGTAGCTGGTTTCATGCCCCTGCCCGTTGGATTGGGTGCCGACCAGCAGCGCAATGCAGCCATCTGGTTCGAAGCGGATCTCGGCGGCTTCATTGGGCTGGCCACGTGCGGTTTCCAGGAAGCAGGCGACGCCCAGGCCGCGCAGCATGCTTCGTGCGCCGGACGCTTCGCGGCGCCGCACGAAGCCGGCGCGATCGGCTTGCTGCTCGGCAGCATCCAGGTTGGCAACGAAACGGCCGCTGTCGATCAGGATGCCGAGTGCGCTGCCATGCGGAAACTCGGTGATCAGGTTGCGCCGGCGCAGCGCGAAAGGGTCCATACCAAGCTGCCGAGCGGCGCGTTCGACCAGTCGCTCGGTCAGGTAATTCGCCTCCGGCTTGCCGGCGCCGCGATATGCGTCGATCGGCACCGTGTTGGTCAATACGCCGTGCACGTCCATGAAAACGGCCGGAACGTTGTACGGACCGCCCATCGCTGTCGATGGCGCGTTTGTCGAGCAGCCGGGACCGAACCCGGCGACATAGGCGCCAAGATTGGCGGTGGTGCTTACATCTAGTGCCAGGAAGCGGCCGCTCGCATCGAGTGCGAGCCGTGCCTTGGTGTGGTTGTCGCGTCCCTGGGCGGCGCTGACGAAATCCTCGGCCCGGTCGGCCACCCATTTGATCGGTCGGCCGAGGCGTTGGGCCGCCCAGATCAGCATGACGTGTTCCGGATAGATCGCATTCTTGATGCCGAAGCCGCCGCCGACATCCGGCGCGCTGACGCGCACGCGTTCCGGCGACACGTGGAAAATTCCCGCCAGCACGTCACGCATGCCATGCACGCCGGCGGCGCTGGCAATCAGGTGCAGGATGCCGTCGTCGATCACGCCGATGGCGCCGCGAGTTTCGATCGGGGCGATGATCAGACGGTTGTTGACAATTTCAATGCTGACCACGTGCGGGGCGCTGGCGAACGCGGCATCGACGGCGGCTTTGTCGCCTTTCTGGAAGCGGTACGTGACGTTGCCTGGCGCTTCGTCCCATAATTGCGGGGCATCGGACGCCATCCCCGAGACCGCATCGACGACGGCCGGCAGCGCGTGGTATTGCACGTCTATCAGCTCGGCAGCTTCGCGCGCGGCTTCGGCGGTTTCTGCAACAACGAATGCCATCGGATCGCCGACGTGGCGAACACGGTCTTGCGCCAGTGCATAACGTGGCGGCACGATCATCGGGGCGAGGGTGGCGACCTGGGCAGTGCAGGGCAGGGGACCGAGATTGTCGCCTGCCAGATCAGCCGCGGTGAACACGCCGTGCACTCCGGGGGCGGTGCGCGCGGCGGTGGTGTCGATCGATGCGATCGCCGCATGCGCATGCGGCGATCGCAAAACCGCTGCGTGCAGCATGCGCGGCAGGGTGATGTCGTCGAGGTAGCGGCCGGCACCGGTGAGGAATCGTGCGTCTTCCCGCCGGCGAAGGCTGCGTCCGATCTGTGGCATGATCACCCTTTCAGGCGGCGAATTCGGTCAGCAGTTCGACTGAGAGAAGCGTTTCCGGAGAGCCGGGCGCGGCAGCAAACAGCTCGCGCCATTCCAGGTTGGCGTTTTCGAACGCGGTGCGGGCGCCATATGCCGCCATATCTTCATACTCGATCATCATGATGACTGGGCCAGTGTCCGGCCCTGGTACAGTGCTGCGCAACAGTCGAAACGATTTCGGCATCACCGGGCTGTTGAACCGCGGATGTGCAGCTTCCCGCAGCTTGGCCATGAAATCGGGCATGCGGCCCGGCTTCACCTCGTATTTGAAGATCGCGATCACTGCCAATGTCTTTGCCCTTTCAGAACCCAAGTCGATCCGCGCAACCGAGCTCTGTCGCCAGCTTGCGCAGTACCTCCCAGGTGGCGTCCTCGATCGGGATGCCGCCATTTTGTCGCAGCTTTTCCTGCTCCCACTCGACTTCGCCGGGATAATAAACGCGGTTGAAACCTTCGGCTGGAGGGGTGGCTTTCAGATAGTGGGCGAATTCGGTTACCTCTTTCCTGAAGGTCGCGAGGTCGCGGAAGGCGCTGACCTGGAATACAGCGATGAAGCAGCCGTCGTTGTGGCGTCCCGTCGGCTCGATACCGAAGCCCAGCCCGGTCAGCAGGCCGGAGAAAATTTCCACGATCGCTGCCAGGCCGTAGCCTTTGTAACCCTCTGATCCGCCCAGCGGCAGCAATGCGCCGCCTTGGCGCAGTTTGCGCGGATCGGTGGTGGGCTTGCCTTCGGCATCGATCAGCCAGCCCGACGGCACTTCCTTTCCGCGTGCCACCGACAGCAACACTTTGCCGGCCGCCGCCGCCGACGTAGCCATATCGAAGAACAGCGGGCCATCCAGATCGGACGGCATGGCGAAGCAGATCGGATTGGTGCCCAGCCGCGCCTTGGCACCGCCGAATGGTGCCACCTGCTTGGGGCTGCGGCCGGAATCCGCGGTGATCATCGCGATCATGCCTTCCTTCGCGGCCATGAGCGGATAGCTGGCCAGACGACCGATATGGCCCTGGCGGAACACCGTCGCGGCGGCCACGTTCTGTGTGCGGGCTTTGGCAATCGTGTGCTGCATCGCCTTCTCGGTCACCACGTACCCGAAGCCCCAGTTGCCGTCGATCACCGTGGTGGTCGATGTCTCCTGCTTAATCTCCCAGGGTGCGCCGGGAACAATGTGGCCGACTTTCATCCGGTCTATGTAGCTGGGGATCATGATGATCCCGTGGCTGTCATGGCCGGCCAGATTGGCGGCGAT
>DATIMO010000326.1:0-2077 GCA_035475215.1 Acetobacteraceae bacterium
ACCTGGTTTTGCGGAATTTTGCTGCCGCCCACCCGCCCTTCGATGCGGAGCCCGCCGGCCGGCAGCAGAAAGGATTCGCGGTCGGTCTCGGGTTTTAGCGTCACCGCCCGAACCGCGCTCACCACTCCGAACGCCACATGAACCACGTAGCCGCCCGGCGGCAGCACGATATTGGGCGTGGCGCCGCGATCCTCGCGGATCAACTTGAAATTCCCGGTCTCGTCCGGCCGGTCAGAAAATACCCGCCATATCAATCCGCTGGTGATGACCGGCAGGTCTTTGCCGTAGCGCGCGCTTAGCGATAGTACCCCCTGGCTGGGGACCGCAGCACCTTGGGGAGCCAACACGGGCGGGATGGCCGCAATCGACGGTTGCGGCATGGCCGGAGCCGCACTCGGAATCGATGCCGGACCGGTGGATGGAGCCAGATTCATTGCAGGCGCTGCAGGTTCGGGCACCGACGCCGGCGGCACCGGCGGTGGCTGATCGCTGAACATCTGGGCTGCGGCTGGGGAAATGACGGTCCAGATCAGCCCGCCCGCCGTCGCAAGTGCTGCCAGCAAGCGCCGGCCCTGCACGAATCGGTTGATGCCATTCCCCCCAGAACTCATCGGCATGCTTTTCACTGAAAACGCGGCAAATTCAAGCCTGCGGGTCTGCTGGATGACCGCATTGGAACTGACAGTAATACCAACGGTTGTTTTGGTCGCCGCGATCCAGTCACAATACCTGCCTAGGCCCGCCGCAACGCCGGCATAAACTATGCTTGCGATAAGTTCTGGCAGGCTACCCCGTAGCGGATAGCCTCTGGGCCGGGAGATACGACGTGCTGGAAATTTTGATCGGACGAAGTCAAAGCGGCTCTGAAGGCAAGGATAAGGTAGGCCTGGGCACGATCCGCCGGCCGGTGATCGGGCTGGCGCTTGGCGGCGGGGCCGCGCGCGGATTTGCCCACATCGGTATTATCCGGACCTTGGTTGCGCATGGCATTATCCCCAACGTGATCGTCGGCACCTCGATCGGCGCGGTGGTCGGCGGCGCGCACGCGGCGGGCCAACTGGACCGGCTGGAGGAATGGGCGCGTAGCCTGCAGCCCCGGAATATTTTCGGTTATCTGGATATCCGCCTTAACGGTTCCGGTTTGATCGGGGGCGCCAAGCTTGCGGCCCAGTTGGAGACCGCGATCGGTCCGACGCTGATGGAGGACCTGCCGATCAAGTTCGCGACGGTCGCGACGGAAGTGCGCACCGGTCATGAGATCTGGCTCACGCACGGCCGCATGGTCGACGCAATACGCGCCTCTTACGCACTGCCTGGAATTTTCTCACCGGTGCTGGTGGGTGACCGATGGCTGGTCGACGGGGCGTTGGTAAATCCTGTGCCGGTGTCGGCGGCGCGCGCGCTCGGAGCCGAGATCGTGATCGCCGCCAATCTGTCGAGCGATGTCTTCACCCACAGCACCACGATCTATTCGCACGGCGCGCCGGCAGACGCGCCGGAGCAAGTCATTGAAGCAGTGCCGCCCAAGCGAGGCTTCGGCAGGCTGTTTTCCGCAGAGCGCACCATGAAGCGCGAGTTCTTTGGCGGCGGCGGACGGCCGGGCATCTCCAGCGTGATGGTCGACGCCTTCAACATCATGCAGGACCGCATCACCCGCGCCCGTCTGGCCGGCGATCCGCCTGACCTGTTGATAACCCCTCGAGTCGGACAGATCGGCTGGTTCGACTTCCATCGCGCCGGCGATCTCATCTCGTTCGGCGCACGTGCGGCCGAGCGCGCCATCGAATCCATCCAAGAGGCTATCCAGATACTCGCGCCCGGCGCGCCCAGCCCTGCTCCGACACTCGACAAGACGCCCTGATCGCGCCCGGGAGCGATCAGGCGGTCTTGATGTACTCGCGCATCGCTTCCTGCTCCGTCTCGTATTCACGGACGCGCCATTTGACGATGTCCCCGATCGAGATCAGGCCGACGACCACCCCGTCCTCGACCACGGGCAGATGGCGGAACTTGCCCAGGGTCATCATCTCCATGATCCCGGCGACGGTGTCAGCTTGTCGGCAACTGACGACCTTGC
>DATIMO010000327.1:0-8862 GCA_035475215.1 Acetobacteraceae bacterium
ACCAGCGGAACGGAACGCAAGTCTTCGCGGCCTTGCAGGGGGGGCAAACCGGCGCCCGCCGCTTCGGCGAGAACCGCGGGCGGGAACACGTGCGGGATGTCGTGCGTTGCGACAGAGATCAGGCTTATGGCGCGCGCGTCACCCATCCGGCCGAGACGTTCGATGATGCGAGCAGGTTTGAGACCGAGGCGATGATGCGGGATGGGCTCGGCCAGAACGATCTCGCCCGGCTCAGCCCCGGCTTCCTGGCCGGCCGGTACGATCCATTCGGCTTTGGCGCGGCGATCGGTGGGAACGATACGGCCTTCCTTGTGTGTTTTTGGCCCCCCAGGACGAAATACGCCGAGCACGCGGGCTGGTGGCCCCGGCGGGCGGCTGATCGTGCGGCCTTCATAGCGGCCGGGGCCCGCGGGACGCAGGCGGGCGAGCACCCGATCGCCGGGCGCGAGCGCCGGACGGCCGCTCGGTTCCGGGGCCATAAGAATGCGCGGCGGCGGACCCTCATCATCCCACCGCAGCGGGCGGGCGAGGGCGTCGCCGTCGGGGTCGGTGCCGGTCACCAGCACCATCACCGCCTCGGGCAAGCGTCGTGCAATGGGTGGCCCATTCCGTTTGCGACGCGGGTTGCGAAGCGTCATTCTGTACTGCCATCCGTTATGCGAGCCTTATGCGAGCCATAGGATTCATTGCTTCGACTCCGCCCCTCAAGGTAGGGTCCGGTGGCGGGTGATGACAAATCCGGGCGGACGGCCAGCGGAGGGGAGTAATGGCATTCGGACGTGAGCTGAAACGTCGAGCGAAGGGCGTGGTGGCTCCTCTGCTGTTCCTCTCTTTGGTCGGCTATTTCGGTTGGAACTTCACCAAGGGCGATCACGGTTTGATCGCTTACGCGCAACGTCAGGAACTTCTGAAGCAGGCGCAGGCTGATCTGGCGCGAGTACAGAAAGACAAGACCGACTGGGAGCGGCGGGTTGCGGCTTTGCGATCCGATCGCCTGGATGCCGACATGCTGGACGAACGCGTCCGCGCGATGCTGAATCTGTCGGACCCCGGCGATATCATTGTGCCAGCGGCAGGCAAGGGCGGCTCGCCGTAGCGGCTTCGATGGCGAGCCAGCCGCCCCGTGTCAGCGTGCTCATGACGACGTACAACGGGGCACGCACGATCGGTGACAGCATCGCCAGCGTCCTCGCCCAAAGCTTCCGCGATTTTGAGCTTGTGGTGGTGGATGACTGCTCTTCGGACAATACGCCTGCGATCCTTGCCGGCATCAGCGACCCGCGTGTGCGCGTGCTTCGCCCCGACCGGAACCTTGGTGTGGTGGGAGCGCGCAATTTCGGCTTCACCGCATGCCGTGGCGACTACCTGGCTGCCCACGACCACGACGACTTGAGCCGGCCCGAGCGGTTCGCGCAGCAAGTCGCGCTTCTCGATAGCACTCCGGGGGTCGTGTTGGCCGCGACCGAGGTGACACTTGAAAGCGACGGACGATTGAGCCGGAGCGGCCATGCCGCCGATGGCAGTGCCTTGGCGATGCGCTGGCTGCTGCTGGTGGACAATCCCCTGACGTGGTCATCGGTCATGATGCGAACCGATGCGGTGCGTCGGTCGGGCGCGTTCGTTCGACCGGATTATGAATTATCGGACGATTTCGATCTGTATCATCGGCTGCTGAGCACGGGGGACATTGTCCGGCTGCCGGCGCAATTGACCGTGTATCGCTGGCACGCCACCAACACCGCCCGGGCCGGCCGTGAGACGTTGCTGGCGAACGCCGTCAAGGTGCTGCGCGCCGCCTATGCGGAATGGCTTGGAAATGATGCCGAGGACGCGGCGCAACTGGTTGTGCGGCATCTGTCGCATCGTACGCCGGTCCCGGATTCCACGATACTGAACCAGTTGGGGTCCTACCTTGAAAGACTGTTGAACGGCTTCTGCACCGCGCACGGACTCGCCGCCCCTGAGCGAACGCAGGTGGCGGCACTAGCCGGCAAAGTGTGGTGGGGCGCCGTTCGCGCCAGCGTGCGGACTGGAAATCCGAATCTGGCACGAACATTTCGCGACTGGCCGGGGTTGGTTGCTGCCTTTCAGCCGCGCGTGACCGATCGAGCCGTTTCAGTTGCGATTGGCGGGGCCCGACGACTGCTACCGGACCGCACACGTCAGGGCTGACGTCGCTTTACCGCCGGGTCCTCGCCATGGCTGTGGCGTTTAACGACCGCACCAACAGGCCGGACACATGACCGCAAGTGGCCGCCGATCCAGACACGCGAAAAATGCCGTTGCCAGCCGGAGGCCATCCACTCATGACGGGGAGCGAATCCTATTGCGCACTATCGGGCTGATGAGCGGCACGTCACTGGACGGCGTGGATGCCGCGTTGGTGGAAACCGATGGCACGAACATCAGCGCGCTCGGCCGCAGCGTCAGCATTGCCTATGACGATGCGCTACGCACCGACCTGCGTGGCCTGCTCGATCGTGCGCCCGCCCTGGGGCCGAGCCATCCCGATGTGACCAGCGCCTCGCAACGCCTGACGGAATACCACGCCCGCGCGGTGCTGGCGCTTGGCGAGATGCCCGACCTGATCGGCTTCCACGGCCAGACTATCCTGCACGATCCGGCAAAGCACCGCACCTGGCAGATCGGGGATGCCACGCTGCTGGCTCGTCTGACCGGCGTGCCGGTCGCGCATGATTTCCGGTCCGCCGATGTCGCGGCAGGAGGGCAGGGAGCACCGCTGGCCCCGGTCTTTCACGAGGCGCTGGCGCGCGGCCTGCCCCGGCCCCTGGCGGTGCTGAACATCGGCGGTGTCGCAAACGTGACCTGCATCGGCGACGACGGCGCTATGGTTGCATTCGATACCGGTCCGGGCAATGGTCCGCTCGATGATTGGGTGGGGCGACACCGGGGCGAGCGTTTCGACCGCGACGGGGCCCTCGCACAGGCCGGCCAGATAAATCAGCAGGTGCTCGGGCGGCTGATGGCGCACCCCTATTTTGCTCAGCCGGCGCCGAAATCACTCGACCGGCTGTCGTTCGCGCGGGCGCTGGCTGCCAGCGGGCTGGATGCGCTGTCGCCGGCCGATGGCGCCGCGACGCTGGTGGCCTTCACGGTGGAGTCGGCGGCGGCGGCGACACTGCCCGTGCGCCCGCAGCGCTGGCTGGTGTGCGGCGGCGGCCGGCATAATCCGGCACTCATGGCGGGGCTCCGCGCCCGCCTGGGCGTGCCGGTCGAGCCCGTCGAGGCGGTAGGGTGGGACGGCGATGCGCTGGAGGCCCAGTGTTTCGGCTTTCTCGCCGCCCGCGTGGGGGCGGGGTTGCCGATCAGCTTTCCGACCACAACCGGTGTACCGGTGCCGATGACAGGCGGCACGATCACGCGGCCCCGAACCGGGCAACCCTGGCCGACAAGCCGGATAAGTTATCCGAATTGACGCAGGCGTCCGGCGTGCCAGCCTGAGGCTCCCAATCAGGGCCTGTCCGCCGTGCCCCTTCACATCATGCTGGTCGTGCTGGCTGGCGCCCTGTTGCACGCCGCATGGAACGTGCTGGCCAAATCCGGCCGCGATCCGCTGATCGACACCACGCTGATCCTGCTCGGCGGTGCGGTGTTCGCGGTGCTGCTGCTTCCGTTCATTCACGGGCCGGCGCCGGCGAGTTGGCCGTTCATCGCTGCATCCTCGGTGCTGCAGCTTGGGTATTTCGTGCTGATCGCCGCCGCTTATCGGCTCGGCGATGTAAGCTTGGTGTATCCGCTGATGCGTGGCACCGCGCCGTTACTGCTGGCGCTCGCCAGCCGCGCGGCAATCGGCGAAACGCTTGCGCCAAGTGCCATCGGCAGCATCCTGGCGATCTGCAGCGGCGTGCTGGTGATGGGCCTGTCGGAGCGCCGGCGAGGCGGGAACTGGCGCCCGATCGTGCTGGCGCTGGCGAATGCCGTGGTGATCGCTGCGTATACAGTGATCGACGGACTGGGCGCGCGGCGCTCGGGCCAGCCGATGGCGTACACGCTGGCGATCTTCCTGGGCGGCGCAGTGCTGTTCGTGCCGGGCGTCGCCTGGAAACATCGGGTGGGTTTGGCAGCGTCGGTGCGCGCGCGCTGGCATCTCGGTCTGGGCGGCGGGGCGTGCATCGTCACGTCTTACGGGCTGGCGCTGTGGGCGATGACGCGTGCGCCGATCGCTCCAGTGGCCGCGTTGCGGGAAACGTCAATCCTATTCGGGCTCGTGCTGGCGCGGGTGGTCCTGGGGGAGCGGCTGGGGCCGGCGCGCATTACGGGCGGGCTGCTGATCCTGGCCGGGGCAGGGGCACTGCGGCTGGGTTGATGGGCGGATTCAAGCAAGGCAGATCCACCACGGAGGCGCGGAGAAGGGCAGAAGGTTTTGAGGCTGTCAGGCTTTGCGCGGAGCGCATCATCATCGTTCTCCCCTTGCATCGCTTCTCCGCGTCTTCGTGCCTCCGTGGTCAGAGTTGCTTGCTCGCTTTGTCCGAGCCCCGGGGCGTTTCGTTTCAAATCCATCCAATTAGAATCGCGGCAGCGACCGCCAGCCCGGCCTCGCGGTTGGCGCGGAACAGGCGCAGGCATCCGGCCGGGTCGTGGATGTTCAACGCGCGAACCTGGGTGAACAGCAAGACCGCCGGCAGCGCGAGCGCGGGGTAGAACCAGGCGCTGAGTCCCGCGGCCCAGCCGGCAAGGCCCAGCATCACCACTGTGCCGCTGTAGCAGGCGGCAAGGAACGGGCGGGTGCGGTCACCGAATAAACGGGCGGTGGATTTCACGCCGGCCAGTGCGTCGTCCTCGCGGTCCTGATGGGCGTAAATCGTATCGAACCCGAGATCCCACAGGATGGCTGCCGCGTAGAGCGCCGCCCAGGAGGGGTCGATCCGCCCGGCCGCAGCGGCATAGCCGAGCGGGGCACCGAAACCGAACGTGATCCCCATGGCAAGCTGCGGCCACCAGGTCACCCGCTTGGCAAGTGGATAAAGCGCCACCAGCACCAGCGACGCCGCACCAAGCGCCTGCGCCAGACGATCGAGCTGCAGCAGGATCGCCAGTCCGGCGACCAGCAGCACTGCCAGGAACACCAGCGCCTGTCGCGGGCGCAGCTCGCCGGAGGCGAGCGGCCGTCCGGCGGTGCGGGCCACCTTCACGTCGATGTCGCGGTCCCACAGGTCGTTCACCACACAGCCAGCGGCACGCATGACCACGGCGCCGATGGCAAACAGGATCACCAGCCGGGCGGTTTGCGCGGCCCCCGGACGTGCGAGCAGGATGCCCCACAGGCCGGGCAGGAACAGCAGCCAAGCGCCGATCGGGCGATCAAGCCGGGCGAGCAGGAGATAGGGGCGCCAGGTCGGAGGTAGGCGTGCGACCCAGCCTGTGGCGACAATATCGGTGTGGGCGGGCATTCGGGTGCACAGTAGCGCCGGTTGGGCTTGTTGTGCAGAGATGGATTTTGTGACCCATCGCCCCAACCCCCTCCTGGAAACGGAGGGGGACTGATGTTGCTGCGGCTGTTCGTGAGTGCCGATTTGGGGGCGGGGATAGAGGTCGTGCCGACCCCGGGGCAGGCGCACTATCTCGGCACAGTGATGCGGCGGGGCACCGGCGATGCGGTCGCGCTGTTCAACGGCGCCGATGGCGAGTGGCTGGCGCGCATAGCCACGCTGCGGAAGGACCGCGCAACTCTGATCGTGGAGCGCATGCTTCGACCGCAGTCGGCCGAGCCGAATATTTGGCTCGCTTTTGCCCTGCTGAAGCGCGATGCGACCGACCTGGTCGTGCAGAAGGCGACCGAACTCGGCGTGTCCGAACTGCGCCCCTTGCTGACCATGCGGACCCTCGCCTCGCGGGTGAATCTGGACCGGCTGCGGGCGATTGCCACAGAAGCCGCCGAGCAGAGCGAACGCCTGATCGTACCTGGCATCGCCGCGCCGCAGCCGCTGACTGCCTTGCTAGCCGACTGGCCGGCGGCGCGGCGACTGATCGCGGCGGTGGAGCGGCAGGCGGCCCCCGCGGTGCCCTTCGCCGATGGGGCAACAGGGCTGCTGGTCGGCCCCGAAGGAGGTTTCACCGAGACGGAGCTTGAAAATCTGCTGACGCGGCCATTTGTCTCGGCGGCTTCGCTGGGGCCCCGCATCCTGCGCGCCGAGACCGCCTGCATCGTTGGGCTGGCGCAGTTGCAGGTCCGGCGCGGGGACTGATACTGCCATTTGACAAGCCTGACTGCACTCGAACGCCCCGGAGCGACATGTCCAACCCCGGAGACGCCGATGCCACGCCGATCACGTCCGTGCGGCAATTGGCAGACTTCATCGAACTGGGCTGCAAGCCGCGCGAGCAATGGCGCATCGGCACGGAACATGAGAAATTCGGCTTTCGGCAGGACGGGTTCGCCCCGCCGCCTTACGAAGCCGGCGCAGGGGATCGGGGTTCCATCCGCGCGCTGCTGGAGGGCATCGCCCGCAGCACCGGATCGGAGCCGATCCTGGATCGCGGCAATCCGATCGGACTGAAGCAGGGGCCGGCGTCAATCTCGCTGGAGCCGGCGGGCCAGTTGGAGCTGTCGGGGGCCCCGCTGGAGACGCTGCATGACTCCAAGACCGAGCTGGCGGCGCATCTGGTTGAAGTGCGTAGCGTGGCCGCGGATCTGGGGCTGGGGTTCGCGCCGCTCGGTTTCCATCCGATTTGTCGGCGGGACGAGATGCCATGGATGCCCAAGGGCCGCTACGCGATCATGCGCGGCTACATGCCGAAGGTCGGTCGGCTGGGTCTGGACATGATGACGCGCACCTGCACGGTGCAGGTCAATCTGGATTACGGCTCCGAAGCGGACATGGTACGCAAACTGCGTGTCTCGTTACTATTGCAGCCGCTGGCGACCGCGCTGTTCGCCAACTCGCCGTTCACCGAGGGGCGGCCGAACGGGTTCCTGTCCTATCGGGCGCAGGTGTGGACGGATACCGACAATCAGCGCTCCGGCATCCCAGCGGTGATGTTCGAGGATGGGTTCGGGTTCGAGCGATACGCTGAATGGCTGGTGGATTCGGTGCCGATGTATTTTGTTTATCGGGACGGGCGCTATATCGACGTGGCCGGGGCGCCGTTCCGTTCGTTCATGCAGGGGCGGTTGCATAATCTGGCCGGGGAAACCGCGACGGTGGGGGATTTCGCCGATCACATGACAACGGTGTTCACCGATGTGCGGATCAAGCGGTTTCTGGAAATGCGCGGGGCGGATGCCGGCACGCCGGAGATGATGCTGGCGCAATCAGCGTTCTGGGTCGGCTTGCTGTACGACGATGCGGCGTTGGGGGCCGCTGAGAGGTTGCTTGCAGAGGCCGGTTGGGCCGATGCGGTGGCCCTGCGGAATGCGGTGCCTCGGCAGGGGTTGGCGGCGCCCTGGCGCAGCGGGCGACTGCGTGATCTGGCCGCCGAGGTGCTTGCGATTGCAACGGATGGGCTGCGCGCGCGGGCGCGGTACGATGCGGACGGGCAGGATGAGAGCGTGTATCTGGCGCCGCTGCAGGAGATAGTTGCGGGGGCGCCGGGCGCGGCGGAGCACTGGCTGGCTCGGTTTCATGGCGCCTGGGGCGGGGATGTGAGACGGATTTTCGATGAGGCGGCGGTTTGATTCCGCGCATATCGTCGTGGGTTATTCGGGGCCGCGGACGGAAGCAAGCAAGAAGTAGTGTAACCACGGAGACACGGAGGCTCGGAGAAGCAGATTGAGGCGAGAAGGAAGCTTCTGCGCTTAAGCGCCAGCGATCAAATTCGGGGGCCACTTCAATGTTGCGAGGCAGGGCATCGCGCTTCACAACCGGGCAGAAAGCTCGCCGTTGCCGGCGAGACGATGTAGCGGGGCATGTCTATCGACTATGTTGCCCGCAGCGCTGTTGGCTTTGACTACTCCCGAGGTCTGAGCAGGCCCAATGGGCCGCGGAGTATAAGCGCAGTAAGATCGGATTGCCTGGTCACGTAGCATCCGTCGAAGGCTCGCTGCAGGAGCGTCTTTGCGCTGTTGATGGTCATGCCCATTGAATCGGCTGCGTCGCGCATTCTGTGACCGTGAACCAGCTGCGACACGAGCACCGCCTGAGAGGGCGTCAGGCCATAAGCGGCGCGCACCTGCGTGGCATCGATCGGGTGATGAAGATCAGGGTCGTTGAAGAAAAGAATGCACGAGACGGCGGCCGGGCCGCTGGGCAATCCCATTACCTGCGGGACCCGCGCCGGCACGACAACCATCGCGTAGGGCCGGCCGCCGCTCGGGCGGGGGATAGCAAGAGATCCACCAACTTCACCCGCCGGCGAGGAGGTCGTCCAGCGATGCTGACCCCGGGTGTTTGAGCGGGATGCGCTTCGGATAATTTCGAAGAGGTGCGCCGCCGATTTTCTCTCGGCAATGGTGACTCGTCCGCCTCGTCCGAGGCTGATTCCATCGTTTTGCGAAAGGATTGATCGCCCAACGCAATTGGCGAATTTGACGCATCCACTCTCGTCAACCAGGGCTACTCCTGAGTCGAGTTGATCCAGGGCCTGTTCCGTAGCAGTCTGTACAGTGCCGATCGCCGCTAACTTCTGTGAGGTGCGATAGGCGCGCTGAAGGTCTTTCGAGTACGATCGGAGCAGATTGACATCTGTCGTCGTATAGTTGTTCGTGCTAAATAGTGCTAGCGCTGCAAAGCCGCCGTTCGTCTTGAGAAAGGGGAGGGCCAGGCCGTCTTCAAGGCGATCCGGCCTGAGGAACTTTTGATTGATGGGATCCCAATCCCATTCCTGGCCCAATAGGATACGTTTGGGCCAAAGCACCTCCCCCACGGGGGTTGCATTCAAAAGCCCAATATATCGGTTGTTTTC
>DATIMO010000328.1:0-6223 GCA_035475215.1 Acetobacteraceae bacterium
CATGAAACTTTCCGACCGATCAGCGGTCCATTTGACGGGACGGCGCACCTTGCCGGCAGCCCAGGTGACGATCGCTTCCTCAGCGTAGTGGTAAATCTTCGACCCGAAGCCACCGCCCACGTCGGGCGCGACCACGCGCAACCGGTTTTCTGGTATGTGCAACACAAAGGCGCCCATCAGCAGCCGGATGACGTGCGGATTCTGGCTGGTTGTGTAAAGCGTATAATCGCCAGAGGTGGGGTCGAACTCGCCGACCGCGGCGCGCGGTTCCATCGCGTTGGGGATCAATCGGTTGTTGATCAGGTCCAGCTTTACCACCTTCGCCGACTTGGCGAACGCCTGATCGACTACCGCCTTGTCACCGATCTGCCAGTCGTAGCACAGGTTGCCCGCCACATCCTCGTGCACCTGCGCCGCGCCGGCGGCGAGCGCGTCGGCCATCGTGGCAACCGCGGGCAGGTCCTGCAGGTCGACCTCGATGCTTTCGGCGGCATCCTTGGCGGCCTGCCGCGATTCAGCGATCACCACCGCAATCGGATCACCGACATGCCGGACCTTGCCGACCGCCAGCACCGGATGCGGGGGTTCGGCCATCGGCGAGCCGTCTTTGTTGTGAATCTGCCAGCCGCAGGGCAGCCCGCCGATATTCTCCGCCGCCATGTCCGCGCCGGTGAACACCGCGACCACCTCAGGGGCGGCCTGCGCTGCCTTGGTGTCGATGCTGGCAATGCGTGCGTGCGGCCGGTCAGAGCGGCGGAGCACCGCATAAAGCTGGCCGGGGCGATTGATATCATCCGTGTAATTGCCGCGACCGCTGAGGAAGCGGGCGTCTTCCTTGCGGCGGACAGAAGCGCCGATACCTTCGAAGCCCATGTTGCGTTCCCCCTGGTTATTCGGCCGCCGCCGGCATTGCTTTGCCGTGCATCAGCGGCCAGGCCGCGGCGATCGCTTTGACGATGTTGTGGTAGCCGGTGCAGCGGCAGAGATTGCCTTCCAGACCTTCGCGGATCTGCTTTTCACTCAGCCCGTCGGGATGGCTTTGCACCAGGTCGATGGCGCTGAGCACCATGCCCGGTGTGCAGAAGCCGCATTGCAGGGCATGGTGCTCGCGGAACATCTCCTGCATCGGATGCAGGGTGCCGTCAGGCTTGGCCACGCCCTCGATCGTCAGAACCTGGGCGCCGTCCGCCTGGAGGGCGAGCATGGTGCAGGATTTCACTGACTCGCCATTCACGTGCACCACGCAGGCACCGCACTGGCTGGTATCGCAGCCGATATGGGTGCCGGTCAGGCCTAGCTTTTCACGCAGCAACTCGACCAGAAGGGTGCGGTTCTCGACCTCGACCTTGTGCTGCTTGCCGTTCACCGTCAGGGATACCTGAGGCATTGCGTCCCCCTTGTCATTGAGCCGTGTGAGCCGCCGGCCGGCGGCTGGGCGTGTCGGCGCAGAATGTGCGTCAGGTGGGGAGACGGTCAAGCTGTCCAGTATAGCGCCCCGAGGGTTCAGGCAGGCGCCAGGAAGATTACGGCGTCTGAATTGACACGGTGCGAGGCAAGATTCCGCGGCGAAATATCTTCACCGGGCTGAGAATAATCGACCGTGACCAACCGCATCCTGTCGCCAACGATACCTTTGTACTGCTTGTGTGTTCCTCTTTGTCTCTCGAGCGAGAAATTCTGCTCCTCCAGGATAGAAACGAAATCCCGAAATTTCACGCCGTGGCTACGATCGGGGCCGGCAATGTGAATTCGTACCGGAGCTTACAGTCCCGGCTGGTAAAGCCGGTTTTTAGCAAGTGCAAGAACGGCCCCAGCCATGCCGACAGAGGCGCGCGCCGGTTGAGCAATCGCTTGCGCTCCGCGGCCGGCAGTTCGGCGACTCCTTCGAGATAAATCGCAATCGCGGTGTCCAGTTTGCGTCGAACATCGTCGAACGAAGTTCCCTGGACCGCCAGATCGAAGTTCACACAGAACGCTTCCCAAGTCGCATTGCGGCCTTCTGCATAGCACAGGAGCACCCGTTGGTCCTCAAGGACGGTTTCCGAATGGGCGCTCCGGCTGAAGGGTCCAATTGTTTGCATCACGACGCCTAAACTAATTCGCGGCGGCAATCCGACAAGTCAAGGGTGAAGGATAGGCTGGGTCAGCGGCCATCGTCGCCATACATATCCTCGCGGCGGAGCGAAATGCTGGCGTCCCAAGGACCGTGGTCCACCGGAAACCCCGCGAGGCGAAACGGCCTCGCAGGCCGCCCGGGAGCCACAGTGATGGTGATTTCGTGCTCGCCCGGAGGCACATCAGGGGGGGGCGGTTCCAGTGATCCGGTGGTCTTGGCCAATTCGGATGCGGGCTCGGATCTCATTCATGGAGCTTCCTTATAACCTGAGCGCCGATCCGCGTGCAGAGGGTCCATCACTGGCATATGTCGGATTGCTCCCGGTCATTTACCCCGCCGTTGCCGGAACGGCCAACGGCAGGACCGCCGCGTCCGGTACGTGCTCGAGATGGCACGCCGACACATGGCCGTTGCCGACAGGTCGCAACAGCGGTTCCTCCGTCAGGCACCGGTCGAACACATACGGGCACCGCGTATGGAACCGGCACCCGCTCGGCGGATTGATCGGGCTCGGCACATCGCCCGTCAGAATGATCCGCGCCCGCTTCGCATCCGGATCGGGCACCGGCACCGCCGACAGCAGCGCCCGCGTGTAGGGATGATGCGCCGCGCCGAACAGTGTCGCGCGGTCGGTCAGCTCGACGATCTTGCCGAGATACATCACCGCCACCCGATGCGTCAGGTGCTCCACGATCGCCAGGTCGTGGCTGATGAACAGCAGCGCCATTCCCAGCTCATCCTGCAGCTCGGCCAGCAGATTGACGATCTGCGCCTTCACCGAGACATCCAGTGCGGACACCGCTTCATCGCAAATGATCAGATCGGCGCCCGGTGCCAGTGCCCGCGCAATTCCCACACGCTGGCGCTGACCGCCGGAAAACTCGTGCGGGTAGCGCGACACGGCGTCGCGTGGCAGCCGCACCTTCTCCATCAACGTGGCGATACGGTTCTCCAGTTCGGCCCCCCGCGCGAGGCCGAAATTGGTGATCGGCTCAGCCAGGATGTCGTGCACGGTCATGCGTGGGTTCAGGCTGCTGAACGGGTCTTGGAATACCACCTGGATGCGTTGACGCAGCGGCCGCAATTGCGCCGGGGGCAGGTTGTCGATGCGCTGCCCGTCTAGCCGCACCTCGCCCTCGGTCGGGGGGATCAGCCGCAAGATCGTCCGGCCGACCGTCGATTTGCCGCAGCCAGACTCGCCCACGAGCGACAGCGTCTCGCCGCGACTGATGGAGAAGCTGATGCCATCCACCGCGAGCACGTTGGCGGTCACGCCGCCCAGCACCCCACCACGAATGGGGAAATGCTTCTTCAGCCCGGCGACTTCGAGCAGGTTGCTCATGTGCCTTCCGCCCGTTTGCTGTAGGCGGGGAGGGGGGAGGGGGATACGCGGCACCTGTGCGGTTTGACCCCTCCCCTAGCCGCTCCCGCAAGCGGAGGGGGATAGCAGTTGTCAAACCGTATCATGCGGCCATCCGCTGGCCGGCGTAGTGGCAGGCCACCTGATGGCCGGGTGCTTTTGGCTCGATTGCCGGGGCGGTCTGGCGGCAATAGTCGGTCACCATGGGGCAGCGTCCGGCAAACGCGCAGCCGACGATCGGCTCGCGCAGGCTGGGCACCAGCCCGGGAATTTCCGTCAATCGCGAACGCCCGCGCGTGGCCAGCGAAGACCCCAGCTTCGGCACCGCGCCAAGCAGTCCCTGGGTGTAGGGATGCATCGGACGGGCGAAGATGTCGCGAACCGGCGCTTCCTCCACCT
The DNA here is from genome assembly GCA_035475215.1 of Acetobacteraceae bacterium. Lineage (GTDB taxonomy): Bacteria > Pseudomonadota > Alphaproteobacteria > Acetobacterales > Acetobacteraceae > DATDIC01. Next base: position 3,876 of record DATIMO010000328.1, read on the forward strand.
TGCGGCCGGCGTACATCACCACCACTCGCTCGGCCATTTCCGCCACCACGCCGAGATCATGCGTGATCAGCATGATCGCCGAGCCCATCCGCCGCTTCAGATCACGCATCAGGTCCAGAATCTGCGCCTGGATCGTCACGTCCAGCGCAGTGGTCGGCTCGTCGGCAATCAGCAGCTTCGGGTTGCAGGCCAGCGCCATCGCGATCATCACCCGCTGGCGCATGCCGCCGGAGAGCTGATGCGGGTATTCGCGCACCCGACGCACCGGCTCCGGAATCCCAACCAGGACCAGCATGTCCACAGCCTTCGCCTCGGCCTGCCGCGCGTCCAGTCCCTGATGCAGTCGCAAGGTCTCGCCGATCTGGCGGCCAACGGTCAGCACCGGGTTCAGGCTGGTCATCGGCTCCTGGAAGATCATGGAAATGTCGTTGCCGCGGATGGCCCGCATCTCGGCTTCGGACAGCGCCAGCAGGTCCCGCCCCTGAAACCGGATGGAGCCGGCGATTTTGCCTGGTGGCTCCGGGATCAGCCGCAGGATGGACATGGCGGTGACCGATTTACCGCAGCCGGATTCCCCCACGATGCCGACGGTTTCACCCGCATCCACGCCGAAGGACAGGCCTTGCACCGCGCGCACCACGCCATCCTGAGTGGCGAAATGTGTCTGCAGGCTGTTGACCTCGAGCAGTTTCATCCGTTTGTCACCCCCGCGTAGGCGGGGGTCCATCGTGCTGGCGGAACGCCATGCCGCTCCTGGATTCCCGCTTGCGCGGGAATGACGATTGTCGGTCGACAGCGGTTCATCTCAGGCATGCCGTCAGAGCCGCTTCGCCAAACGCGGGTCCAGCGCGTCGCGCAGCCCGTCACCCACCAGATTGACCGACAGCACGGTGACGGAAAGAAAAATCGCCGGAAAGAAGACGATGAATGGTTTGATCTGCCAGAGCGCGCGGCCCTCGGCCATGATGTTGCCCCAGCTCGGGATGGTCGGCGGCGTGCCGGCGCCGATGAACGACAGGATCGCCTCGTTGATCATCGCGGCGGCGCAAATGGCGGTGGCCTGGACCATCAGCACCGCCATCGTGTTGGGCAGGATGTGGCGCAGGAGGATGCGCGGCAGCCGCGTGCCGGCGGCAATCGCACCCTCCACGAACGGCTGTTCGCGCAATGACAGCACCACCCCGCGGATCAACCGCGCGACACGCGGGAATTCCGGGATCGACAGCGCGATGATCACGTTCTGCACGGATGCGCGGGTCAGCGCCATCAGCGCGATTGCAAGCAGGATCGGAGGGATCGACATCAGCCCATCCATGATCCGCATGATCACGGAATCCAGCGTCCGGCTGAATCCGGCGACGGCGCCGATCAGGGTGCCGACCACCGATGCCAGCACGGCCACGGAAAAGCCGACGCCGAGCGAAATGCGGGCGCCATATAGCACGCGCGAGTAGATATCGCGGCCCAGCATGTCGGTGCCCATCCAGAACACCGCGGACGGATCTCGAATGCGCTTGGCCGGCGCGATCGCGGTCGGGTCCGTGGTGCCGAGCCAGGGGGCGAAGATGGCGATGAAGACCATCAGGCCGAGCAGAAAGCCGCCGACCGCGATCGTGGGATGGCGCCGGATGAACGTGCGAACGCGGCCCCGTCGCCGGATAGGCGGCAGGACTTCCGGAAGCTGTGCGGCTCCCGCAGGGAAGGTCGTGCTCAATACCGGATCCTCGGGTCGAACAGGGTGTACAGCAGGTCAACCAACAGATTGACGATGACATAGGCGAAGCTGAACATCAGCACGACGCCCTGGATCACCGGGTAGTCACGTTGCAGGATGGCGTCGGTGGTCAGCCGCCCCAGGCCGGGAATGGCGAACACGGTCTCGGTCACCACCGCGCCGCCGATCAGCAGCGCGATACCGATGCCGACGACGGTAACGATCGGCACCGCCGCATTCTTCAGCGCATGCACATACAGGATGCCGGACTGCCCGACTCCCTTGGCGCGGGCGGTCCGGACGTAGTCCTGGCTGAGCACCTCCAGCATCGTCGCCCGGGTGATGCGGGCGATCAGCGCGATATAGATCAGTCCGAGCGCCACTGCGGGCAGGATCAGCGTGCGCAGGAACGGCCAAAAGCCGCGTTCGATCGGGGAGAACCCCTGCACCGGCAACCAGCCCAGCTTCAGCGCAAACAGATAGGCCAGCAGATAGCCCACCACGAAGACCGGCGTGGAAAACCCGAATACCGCCAGCGCCATCACCGAACGGTCGATCCAGGAGCCCTGCTTCCAAGCCGCCAACACCCCCATCGGAATCGCGATCGCCAGCGACAGCACCAGGGTCAGCAGCA
>DATIMO010000329.1:0-5165 GCA_035475215.1 Acetobacteraceae bacterium
CACGCCGATAATCGCCAATGCGTGCGCGGCGGCCGTTACCGCGTCCGGCTCTACCGCGACGCATGCACCCAGAATGGCGGTTGCGGTGCAGCCCAGCCCGGTCACGCGTGTCATCATCGGGTGGCCATTGGTGACAGTGACCATTCGCGTCCCGTCGGTTACGTAATCCGTAGCACCGGTAACGGCGACCGTCGTGCGGACCCGTAGAGCCAGCTTTCGGGCTGCTTCCAGTGCGGCTTCCGGGCCGCTGCGCGTGTCGACGCCCTTGCCGCCGCCGGACTGACCCGCCAGCGCCAGAACCTCCGATGGATTGCCGCGGATCGCGGTTGGCCGGCGCGTGATCACCTCGTGCGCCAGGCCGGTGCGATAGCCGATCGCACCCACCGCCACTGGGTCGAGAACCCACGGCGTGCCCGCCTCCACCGCGGCGGTCACCGCCAATCTGATGGCCGCGGCACGATCGGCGTTCATCGTGCCGAGATTGACCACCAGCGCGGCGGCGACGCGGACAAACTCTCCGACCTCATCGGTCCCTTCGACCATCGCCGGCGATGCACCAATCGCGAGCAGCGCGTTGGCTGTGTTGTTGGTGACGACAAGATTGGTGATGTTGTGAACCAAGGGCGCGCGCGTGCGGATGGCAGACAGAGTGGTCCATGGTGTCGACCCAGTCATGCGGCTGGATTGTCCTTGCACCATTGCGCCACCTGGGCATGCGTGGCGAACCAACACCCATTGGTTCCCTGGCCCTTAGCTTTTGCATGCTTGATCAAGCGTTCCAGCACCGGCAGCCGGGACCGATGCCCGGTGACATGCGGATGCATGGTCAGCAGGAACAGTCCGCCTTCATCCCAGGCGCCCTCGAATTCGGCGGTAAAGATCTCCTCCACCCCTGATGGCGGCGTGTACGGCCGCAGCGCCGAAAAGCGCACCATGTTGTAATAGACGGCGTCGTCACGGATCCATTCCGGCGGCAACTCGACGATGCCGGTGGCTTCGCCATGTTCCATCAACTCGTACGGTTCGTCATCCGCCATCAGGCTGCTGTCGTACAGCAACCCCATCTCACGGATGATCGACAGCGTGTTCACCGAAAAATCCCAGCTTGCGGTCCGCATTCCCATCGGTGCACGACCAGCAAGTTTGCTCAGCACCTCGGCGGCGCGCATCGTCAGTTCCCGTTCGGCATCACCGGGCAGGGTCGTGTTGGCTTCATGAATCCAGGAATGGATTCCAATCTCGTGCCCTTCTCCGGCGATGGCCCGCACTTCGTCCGGATGCAGCAGGGCGGAAACGGCAGGATAGAAGAACGTTGCAGGTACGCTCTCGCGTTCCAGCAGCTTGCGGATCCGCGGCGTGGCGGACCGGGCGCCATACTGGCCCTGACTGATGCGCATCGGGCTTTCGTCGCCATCGCGCAGCGGAATCGTCTCGTGGTCCGCATCGAACGAGATCGCGACCGCGCAGCGCGCGCCGTCTGGCCATGAGGCCGGGCGCAGGCTGCGACCGGCGCGCCCGCGCCCGACAATGCGGCGCCAGGTCGCCTCCGGCCATTGCCAGGGCTCGCCGTCCGGGTGGGTGCTGCGAGTTTTATCGCTCATGAAGGGTTTCCTCCGTTCTGGGCTGGCGCCATGCTGCGCCGGATCAAATTCTGCGGGAAGACGCCCATGCCTGGCACCGATGCAGCTCTGCTGTCCGCCGAGGAGATGCTCGGCCTGTACGCTCGCCAGGCGATCAGCCCAGTCGAGGTGCTGCAATCCGTCACAGAGCGCATCGCCCGCCTGAATCCGCGCCTCAATGCGTTTGTCGTGATGAACCCGCAGGCACTGGCGGAGGCCGAGCACAGCGCGACCCGGTGGCGCGCCGGGCGGCCAATGGGTCTTCTGGACGGCGTTCCGGTCACAGTGAAAGACCTGGTGGATGTGGCGGGGTTCCCGACGCGACGCGGCAGCCGGCTGACTGATCCCAAACCGATCCTCGACGATGCGCCCTTGGTGGTCGGGCTGAAAGCGGCGGGAGCGGTCATTGTCGGGAAGACCTGCACCACTGAATTCGGCTGGAAATCGCCGGGTGACTGCCCGTTGACCGGGATTTCGCGCAACCCGTGGAACCCTGGCTTCAGCACCGGAGGTTCATCGTCTGGTGCAGGTGCAGCCGGCGCGGCGGGATTTGGACCGCTGCATGTCGGCACCGATGCCGGCGGGTCGATCCGCATCCCCGCGGCGTGGTGCGGGCTGGTTGGTCTGAAGCCGAGTTATGGCCGCGTGCCGCAATGGCCCGCCAGCGCCTTCGCCACGGTCTCCTGCGCCGGTCCGATGACGCGCACGGTGCGCGACGCGGCGCTGATGCTGTCGGCGATGGCCCGCTACGACGTACGCGACCCGTTCTGCATGCCGGATGCCGAGCGCGACTGGCGTGATGGGATCGAAGCAGGCGTGGCCCATCTGCGTGTTGCCGTGCTGCGCAATCCCGGCTTCGGCGCGCCGGCGGATGTGGATGCGATCGCCGCGGTCGAGCGCGCCGCGCAGCTCCTTGCCGATGCTGGTGCGGTCGTGGAAGAGGCCGATCCCAAACTGCCCGATACACGGCGCATCTTTGCCCGCGTCTGGGGCGTTGCACTGGCCCGGTTGGTCGGGATGTTTCCGGTCGAGCAGCGGTCCATGCTGGATGCCGGATTGCTGGAAGTCGCCCGCGGCGAAGCCGGCATGACGGCGATCGAATTCATGGATGCCGAAGCGATGCGTGTGGCCGCCGCCCATGCAATGGCCCGGCTGCATCAGCGCTACGATCTGGTGGTGTGTCCCACGGTGCCTTGCGGGCCACCTCAGGCCGATGCGCCGACGACCAATCCCGTGGAGGCACTGTGGACGGGCTGGGCGCCCTGGACCTTCACCTTCAACATCACCCGTCAGCCTGCGATCACTGTGCCGATGGGACTGGGGGCGAACGGAATGCCACGATCGGTGCAGATCGCCGCGGCGCAGTATCAGGACGCGCTGACATTGCGGGCGGCGAGGGTGATTGAAGTTGCCGAGCCATTCCCGGTGATCAATGAACCGGGCGGTGATTCAAAACGGCCGAAGCCTTGATTTCGACTCATCGAAACGCACGAAACCGTCATGGCCGGCGAAGGCCGGCATCCACGACTTCGCTGCGACGGAGAAAGACGTGGATGCCCGGCCTTCGCCGGGCATGACGACAATTGTGATCGCCGCCTCGACGGTACGTCACTCTTTTCGACAGTTGGTATTATACCAAAGCGGCAACGAGAGTGACTCATGTTGAGCCAGGCGGTTCGGACGTCATGGCCGGCCATGACGATACGGGCGACTGATCGCGCTTGCGCGGGCATAACCAGAGTGGGAAGCTATTTCGGACGATACCGGTGCATGACATCAGTCAAGCGATTTAGCGGTAACGCGTGCGCGGTGCGCCCGTGCAAACCGGTCATGGTTTCGGCGGCGGTGAGCGCGTTCAGGATAGCTTCCTCAGTTACCTCGGCGGCGGCCTGAAACAGCGGTGTCATTGCGTGGGGCGCCAACATGCGCACGTCGCTGATTGCCTGGTTGTGGTGCACATGATTGCCCGTCGCGAAAGCCAGGAAGATGTCCCCGCTGCCATTGGCGCCGATGCCACCAACCCAGGCGAGACCGGTGGTGGCGCGGCGTGCCAGTCGCTGACACTGGATCGGCAACAGCGGCGCATCCGTGGCGAGCACGACAATGATCGACCCAGCGTCCTTTGGTTCCGCGCGTGCCGAAGCAACCACGTTGCAGTCGATCTCGCGACCGACCGGCACACCATCGATCCGCAGCAGTTCGCGCACACCGTAATTGGCTTGCACCAGGGCGCCGACTGTCCAGGCGTTGCCGGCCGTTCGGGCGATGCGCGAGGCGGTGCCGGTGCCGCCCTTGAACTCATGGCAGATCATGCCAGTCCCGCCGCCGACATTGCCCTCCGCCAAGGGGCCCGAAACCGCTGAATCGAGTGCAGCGAATGCATGCTCCGCGGTGACCGGGAAGCTGGTGCAGTTGCTCAGCCACCCGTCGTAGGTCTCGGCAACGACGGGCAGATGAAACGATTGCGGTGCTCCCTGTCGCACCGCCAGCGCATAGATCGCATCTCGCACGACGCCCACTGAGTAGGTGTTGGTGATGCAGACTGGCGCGCCCAACAGGCCCTGCTCGGCGAGCCAGGGCAGGCCGGTCATTTCGCCGTTGCCGTTGAACGAGTGAGTACCGGCAAACACAGCGTCGGTCCAGATGCTGTCGCGCGGCCAGATCGCTGTCACTCCGGTGCGAACGGGAGCTGGTGCTTCGGAAATCAGTGTGGTGTAGCCGACCCGGACGCCGGGTACATCGGTGATCGCGTTCCAGGTCCCGGGTGGCAACGTGCCGGTGATGATCCCAAGGTCACGCAGGCGGCTTCGGGTCATATCGCTGTTCCTCCACGTCGCGCCAACCGAACGGTTTCCGGCTCGGCTATCCCGCCGGGGGCGATCGGCTCGGCGTAGTAGTGCTCCAGGATCAGCTTGATGCAGGCAGCGGTGGGAACGGCCAGCAGCAGGCCGATGATGCCGAACAGCATGGCGCCGATCACGAATCCGAAGATGACGACAACCGGATGAACGGTCACGGCCCGGCCCAATGCCAGCGGCCCGACCAGGTTGTCGATCGAGAGCCGCAACACGACCGCATAGCCCATCAGGAAGATGGCGGCGAATGTCCCCTGCTGCAGCGCCGACAGGCCGATCAGCACCATCGAGGTGATGGGGCCGATGACCGGTACCAGCTCCAGGAATCCGACCACGACAGCCAGCAGCCCGGCATTGGGAACACCGAACACCGGACCAAGACCGACATAGGCGACCGTAGCTGTGTACAAAACGACGCAGATCAGGCCCACCACGTAGCGGCGCAGCATGGGCACTAGCTCGGGCAGCATCTCGTTGACCGAACGACGGCGCTCGGGCGGCACCAGCCACAATGCACCGGCCGATAGGCGGGGGCCGGAAATCAGGAAATATGGGATCAGAACGAATGTCAGAATCAGACCGGCGACAGTGCCGAAACCGATTTTTAATGCCAACGTCACTTGCGCCGCACTGAACAAATTGGTTGCCCCGGTGATGACGGCATTGCTGAGTTGTTCTGGCGAATAATGCT
>DATIMO010000330.1:0-11509 GCA_035475215.1 Acetobacteraceae bacterium
GGATCAGCCCAGCCAGATGCCCGCTGAACGGAGCCGGGAATCCGAACAGTTTCATCAACCCGTGCTGGAGATACAGCAGCCCGGCAACGAAACGCAGCAGGCTCAGCACACTCGCCTGCCAGGGTCGCGGAAACGCGGTCACGTCCGACATGGAACGACCTCCTGCTCAGCGCCCCGAGGGGGGCGGATCGAGGTAAAGTGGGCTCTGCATGTATCTCCGCAACCAGAACCGGCAAAGCACGCCGATTGTGGCCGCTACCGGCACCGCCAGCATGACTCCCAGGAACCCGAACGCGGCACCCCCTGCAAACAGTGCGAAAATGACCCAGACGGCCGGCAGCTCGACGCGATCGCCGAGGAAACGCGGGTAGATCACGTATCCTTCAAGTATCTGCCCGACGATCAACACGATCGCGATACCGATCACGCCGCGCCAGCTTGGGAACTGGGCGGTGGCAAGCGCGATCGCGGTAACCCCGCCGGTGATCGACCCGACATAGGGAATGAACGACAGCAGCCCCGCTGCCAGCCCCACGATCAACCCCAGATCGAGGCCGGCGAGGCTCAGCGCCAGCGCGTAGTACACGGCCAGCAGCACGCAACACAGCGCCTGCCCGCGCACCCAGGCCGACAGAATGCGGTCCACCTCCCGCGCCTGCGCGCGGGTAACCGCTGCATAGCGACGCGGCAGCCAGCCGTCGATCATGGCCACCATGTGCGGCCAATCGCGCAGCAGATAGAACGCGACAACGGGCGTGACGACAGCGAGTGTCAGCACATTGAACAGCGCGAAGCCGCCGGTGATCAGCCCGGTCAATGCCGAAGCCAGGAACGTGAGCATGTTGCCGGCCTGGCTGCTGACTAGGTCCTGCAACTTCCCATTGACCACATCGGTGCCGAAATTCTGCTGCAGATTGGCAACGACATGGCTCGCCCAGTGCTGCAGAAGCTGCACGTATTGCGGAATTCGGCCAAGGAACAGGCCGATCTGGGACAGGATCAGCGGATAGAGCAACAGCGCGAACAGCAACACCGCGGCAATCGCGGCCAGTACCATGACCAGCGCGGCGACCCAACGCGGCATACCAAGCCGGTGCAGCCGACTGGTGGGCGGGTCGAGCACGTAGGCCAGCACACCCGCGGCAACGAACGGCGCCAATACGCCGGCAAAGAGTTGCAGTACCAGCCATGCGGCAACCGCCAGACCGAGGCCCAGCGCAATCCGCTGCCCCCGCGTGGCATGCAACAGCGGCGGTGTTTCGGGTGCGGCTGGCATCGGTTGGACCGGCGGTTCAGCAACCGGTGCGGCGGACACCGGCGGATCGGGCGGCAGTGTGGCCAGATCTGCGGAAAGATTGTTCAGTTGTGCGCTCGGTGGACGGCGGGACAGCCTCATCGTTCGCGCACCGATTTCCAGACGTAGGCGGCACCGGATGCCAGCGTGCTGGCCGCAACCGCCCAGGTCAGCGCAAGCAGTGCCGGTTCATGGCCAGGAAATGCCACCTCGAACCCGTTCAGGAACAGCGTCAGGGCAACGAGGATGATCTGCAACGCGGTATTCACCTTCGACACAAACAACGGCTGGATCGCAACGGGCTGACCCAACAGTCCAAGCACCACAACGCCACCGACGATCACGAGGTCGCGAAAGACCACCAGGATCGCCAGCCAGTCGGGCATCTCGTTGACCGCCGCCAGTGTCACATACATGGTGACGAGCAGCGCTTTGTCCGCCACTGCGTCGAGAATGGCGCCGATGCCGTTGCCGCCGCCATTGCGCCGTGCCAACCAGCCGTCCACGGCATCTGAAGCCCCGGCCGCCAGGAACAGCAGGAAAGCGACGCCGAGGCGGCCCCCAATCACCAGCCAGCAAGCGAGCGGTACGGCGCAAAGCCGGGAGAAACTGATCACATTGGGAAGCGTGAGCAGCGCCGAAGACGGCGCGCGCTCCACATGGCTGCCGTCAGGCACCGGCCGGCCCCAGTTCGAAGCGGGCGTCCCGTGCAAAACACGCGTCGCGCCGTTGCACCCTGGTCGGGCCTATGGTTGTTTCCGCCACCTTCCACCCGCCTTGCACGCCCCGGCACCGGCACGGGAGCCGCTCGTTCAAGGCCTAGCCTATCGAGGGCCTGCGTGACCAGTGGGGATAACGCGATCCGGGCGCGATTCAGCTACCGCGCGGCCGGAGTGGACATCGAGGCGGGAGAGGCCCTGGTCGAGGCGATCAAACCGCTGGCCGGCGCCACCACGCGACCAGGCGTGCTGGGTGACCTGGGCGGGTTTGGGGCGCTGTTCGACCTGAAGGCGGCGGGCTTCGTTGATCCGGTGCTGGTGGCCACCACTGACGGCGTCGGCACCAAGCTGAAGGTTGCGGTCGAGACGGGGCTGCACGACGGGGTCGGCATCGATTTGGTGGCAATGTGCGTCAACGACCTGGTCGTGCAGGGCGCGGAGCCGCTGTTCTTTCTGGACTATTTCGCCTCGGCCCGGATCGAGGTCGGGGCGGCCAGAGCGGTGATCGCCGGGATTGCGGCCGGTTGCAGACAGGCGGGATGTGCGCTGGTGGGTGGGGAAACCGCCGAGATGCCCGGCATGTATCGTACCGGCGACTACGATCTGGCCGGCTTCGCCGTGGGCGCGGCGGAACGGGGAGCACTGCTTCCGCGGGACGTTCGGCCCGGTGACGCAATCCTCGGTCTGGCCAGCACAGGGGTGCATTCCAACGGCTATTCGCTGGTCCGGCAGGTTGTCGTAGGTAGCGGCATCGGCTGGGATGATCGGGCGCCGTTCGGCGGCGGCGAGACACTCGGACAGAGCCTGATGGCGCCCACCAGAATCTATGTGCAATCCGTGCTGAAGCTGCACCGTACGGGGCTGCTGAAGGCGGCGGCGCATATCACCGGCGGTGGTCTGCCCGGGAATCTGCCTCGGGTGCTGCCATCGGAAACGGCGGCGCTGCTGCATCCGGACTGGTTGGTTCCCGCCGTATTCCCCTGGCTCGCGCGCGCCGGGAACATCGCAGCGGACGAGATGCTGCGCGTGTTCAACTGTGGAATCGGGATGGCGCTGGTGGTGGCGGACACGGATGCCGATGCCGCGACAGGGCTGCTGGAGCACGCAGGCGAACGCGTGTTCCGGTTGGGCGCCGTTGTGGCCAGTGCTGCGGAGCCAGAGGTGAAGATCGAACTGCCGCCAGGCTGGCCTATCCCTCTGGCCCGCTGACGGCCGAGCATGAGAAGGCGCCGCACCGCAGTGCTGATCAGCGGCCGAGGTTCCAATCTCGCGGCTCTGCTTGCTGCAGCCGGTGACCCGGCGTTTCCGGCGGTAATCGAACTGGTGGTTTCAAATCGTCAGGGCGTGGCCGGACTTGCCGGTGCCTCGGCGGCCGGCGTTGCATCGATGGTGATCGAGCACCGCTCGTTTCGGGATGACCGGGCATCGCATGAAGCGGCGATCGACACGGCGTTGCGCAACGCCGGAATCGAGCTGGTTTGCCTGGCGGGCTACATGCGGCTGCTGACGCCGTTCCTGGTGACGGCATGGGCCGGTCGGATGCTGAACATCCACCCGAGCCTGCTACCCGCCTTTCCCGGGTTGAACACGCATGCACGGGCGCTTGCAGCCGGCGTGAAACTGCACGGCTGCACGGTGCATCTGGTTACCAACGCCACCGATGAGGGTCCGATCCTGGCCCAGGCTGCGGTGCCGGTGCTTCCGGACGACACCGAGGCGAGTCTCGCCGCACGCGTGCTGGCGCAGGAACATGTGATCTATCCGCTGGCGCTGCGTCTGCTGGCCGGCGGAAACGCGGGTACGCCGCCGTCGGGTTCGGCCGCGCTGTGCAACCCCTTGCCGACACGTCTACGCGTGGCATAGAAGCCCCAGACGAGCAATCGAAACATGATCGACATGCCTGAGGACAGTATGGCGCAGCGCCCTGCACGAGTAACCGGCCCCGAGACGGAAGAGGCGTTCCTTGCCGACCGTCAGCGCTTCTGGCTCGGGTTCACCAGCTTCACCTTCTGGATCGTGGTGAGCGTGATCATCCTGCTGATCCTGATGACGGTGTTCCTGGTCTAGTTGCACGAGGTTCCCTGGCGGCGGGGCGAGGCGGACGGCGATACCGCCTTCACGGCATTGGTGCGCGATCGCCGTGTCGGGACCAATTGCGGATGGAGCGGAACGCCACTAGTATTCCGGCGCTACACGGTCGGTTCGGCAACTGCGGCCGCGCATGTCCTTTCCGCACGGCGCGTCCCGATGTTCGGCAGCAGGGCTTATTGCTGTGCGCAAGATATGGAGGGTTTCTCAGCATGCGATGCATCGGATACCTGACCTTGGCGCTTCTTGCTGCCGCCGCGCTCCCTGGCGGCCCCGCATTCGCAAACGTCTGCCAAGCCGGCAAATTGACCTGCGCCACCACCATGCCGGTCGATGGGTATTGCGAGTGCACAGCCCATGGCACCACCGAGGGCGGCACGGTGATCAGCAAGCCCGAACCGCATCAATCGCACCAGCCGGTGAACTCGACGGCGGGGGGCTGCGGCGCACACCCGAAGGACTCAGGCTGCCATTGATACGGGCTATCCCAGAAATTCGAAGCCGAATTTCTGGGGCAGGACACTTAGATTAGAGGCTGAGCTGCGTCTCAAGCGCAAGCCATCATTCCGGGATGGCCACAGGCGGGTCTCGTTACATTCACGCAAAAGCGAGGTTCCGCCCTTGCCATGGTCCGCGTTTCCGGGCTCCTTCGAGAAAGGCACACAGCTTCATCCAACGCGACGCTGGCCGTGCGGCCGTGCGCCTAATGATATGCGCACGCAACGCGCAAGCGACGGCATAGAACACGACACCAGCTTTCGGCGCCTGCGTGATCATAGCTGATACGAGCGAAGGCTTGCTCAAGGGTGCGGCGGATCGGCGTTGCCCCGCCTATGCGATCCGCTGGTGATCGCCGCCCCCTCCGCTACCGTGCCAACGCCGGTACTCGCGCCTCCTCCAATGCCTCATCACGCAGCGACGCGCCGCCGAACCGCATGACCAGCTTTGCCGCGACGGTGTTGCCGAACACGTTGACCGCGGTGCGCCCCATGTCGAGGAACGCATCGACGCCTGCAATCAGTGCAATCGACTCGATCGGCAGCCCGACGGTGCTGAGCACGGTCGCCAGGATCACCAGCCCGCCGGACGGGATGTTCGCGCCGCCCTTGCTGGCGATGAGCGTGGTCAGCAGGACCGACGCATATCCGGACCAGCCCAGCGTGATGTTGTAGGCTTCCGCCAGGAACGTCGTGGCCAGCGCGACGTACAGCGTAGTCCCATCGATGTTGAAGGCATAGCCCAACGGCAGCACGACCGAAACGATCCGGTTGGGCATTCCCATCTCTTCCAGCTTCTGCATGTGCACCGGCAGCGTCACTTCCGACGAGCGGGTAGTAAAGCCGAGCAGCACCGGCTCCATCACCTGCCGCGTCACTTCCAGCGGCTTTTCGCGGAGCACCGCCATCATGATCAGGAAGATCCCCACCATGCAGGCCAGACCAACATATTCGAGCACGATCAGCTTGCCGAGCCCAACGATCGTGTGCATGCCCTGGGTGGCGAACAGATACGCCATCAGCCCGAACACCGCGAGCGGCGACAGCGCGACGATCCATCCGGTCAGCCGGAACATCGCCGCCATGATGCCTTCCAGCACGCTGACCACCGGCTTCGCGGCAGTGCCGATGCCGGCGAGGGCCAGCCCGAACAGCACCGCGAACACCAGGGTCGGCAGCGTCTTCTGCTCGGCCATCGCCTGGACAATATTGGACGGGATAAGGTCCAGCAGGAACTTGACCCAGTCGATGGACGATGCCAGATGCGGCGGGATCTTCCCGGTCGGGACCAGATTGATCCCGACGCCGGGATGAAAGATCAGGTCCAGGCTGATAGCGATGATGATCGCCAGGAACGTCGCGAAATAGAACCAGCCGAAACTGACCAATGCGACACGGCCCAACTGCTTGATGTCCGCGCCCATCCGGTAGGCGCCGAGGCCGACTGCCGAGAGGATCAGCGGGATGACAATCATCTTGATCGCCTCGATGAAGGCGGTTCCGATCGGCTGCATCGCAGCGGCGACCGTGGGCCAGAACTGTGCCAGAGCCAGGCCGGCAACCAGGCCGATCAGCATCTGGACCGGCAGCGAAACGGCAAGGCCGCGCTTTCGTTTCGTCTCGAAACCATGGGTTGTCATGATTTGTGTCCTCTCCGGTGCGCTTCGCGAGTGATGCCGAGCGATCGCCGCGCGTTGAACCTGTATTGCTGAGTGCTATTGCACAAGCGGGCAGCCGCATCCAGAACCGCACTCATGCCATTACATCTGGATTCGATCTTCTCTGCGTTTGCTTCTATACGATCAACCCCGGCGACGTCTCCGCGTCCAGCGGCCAGATCGGGCGTTGCACCTGGGCGTAGGGGATGGCGCGGTAATCGCGACTCAGCGGCCCGTCGGAATCGACGTAGATCACCTTCTGCGCGATCGGGCCGAACGCGGCCATGAAGTGATTCGTGGATTTCACCACCACGATTTTGCGCGCGGTCGGCTCGATGCCCAGATTGCGGAACAGCTCCAGCCCAAGTGCCTGCGTGCGATTGGTAATCAGCACCACATCGATGCCGCCGACGCGCACCGCGGCGCAGTCGCCCAGCGGCACCTTGGTCGGACCGAAGCTCTGCCAGCAATCGCGCTTCAGCGCGGTCACAGAAACCTCCGCGTCCACCGGCTGACCCGAAGCCGGTCCGGTCTTGCCGCCGAAGCGCAGCGGAAACACCGCCCCCTCGCCCGCATCGAAGCTAAGCCGGACTGCGATCGGGTCCCAGATCGGCCCCAACGCGGCATCCTGCACGTCGCGCTCGATCATCTGGCGCAGGATAGTGGTGTTGTCGGTTGGCGCGCCGCCGCCGGCATTGTCGGCAGGGTCCGCCATCACCACCGGGGCACCGTTGAACGCGAGCGCCGCACTGATTCCCGCTTCCGAGGTCACATAATCCGGCGCGGTGCGCCCGCGCATGCTGATGAACTCCTGCCCGATTTCGGTCGCCAGCCGGTTCGCTTGCGACTTGTCATTATCGGTCACCACCAGGATGCGGCCGGACAGCTCGGGCACGTCCGCATACGGAAAGCAGTGGCCGATCGAGACCGACAGCACGCCATCCTTGCCTTCCAGCGCCGCCGTGCGATCCACGAAGCCGCGCATCAGCGGCAAGGTGGTGGGATAGCTGCCGATCTGCCGGCAGTCGTACATCGACATCACCGGCTTTATTTCGGCGCGCATCGCGCGCAGCACCAGGGTCAGCAGATCCTCCGCACGCTCGACCACGTCGGTATGTGGAAACTCCTTGTACAGAATGATGATGTCGGCAAGCTGCACGCGCTTCACGGTCAGATGGCAGTGCGGATCGAGCTCCACGCCGATGACGCAGCGCGGTCCGACGATGGCGCGCACCTGCTCGATCACGTCGCCTTCCACGTCGTCGTAGCCGTGTGCCACCATCGCCCCGTGCAGACCGAGCAGCACGCCTTCCAGCGGCATCGCGGCGCGTACCTGGCCCAGAATTTCGTCGCGCATGAATTCGTAATCGGTGCGGTTCGTGGTGCCGGCCGGACTGGCGGCGAAGCAGCTTCCCTCGATCAGGGTGAACCCGTCCCCGGCAGCGCGACGCCTGGCCACGAACAAGGGCGCGGTGCACATACCGGGCGCGTCTGTCGGATGCTCGCCGGGCCGCCAGAAGACGCCCTCGCGATAGGCCGCCAGCGAGGTCGGCAACGGCGAGAAGGTGTTGGTTTCGGTGGCGATGGTGGCGCTGAACAGGCGCATCGAGAATCCCTCCGCAGGCGTGCCGCGCCATGATGCCTCAGGAGTTGTTCGTCGTCATGCTTCTGCCAGCACCGGCAGGAGCTCAGGCCGGCAGTGGCGCCGCTGCTTCGGGCTGAACGGGGCCAGCGATTTCGGAGGCCAGAAAACCCTCGAACACCAGCAAGTGCCACAGCACCAGGCTGTGGTCGAACCGTGCGGCCATGTGCTCATCCAGAAGCTGCATGATCGCGCCACGATCGAACAAGCCGCTGTCGAGCACGAGATCGGAATCCAGTCGATTCCGCAACCGGCCTTCTTCACGTCGCAACAGGGTGGCCAACGACATCGCGAAGCCCTGCTTGCGGCGGTACAGCACTTGTTGCGGAAGCAACGGCTCCAGCGCACGCTTGAGCACGTATTTGCCCTTTGGCCCGCGCAGCTTCAGCGAAGCCGGCAGCGAAAGCCCCCATTCCACCAATTCGTAATCCAGTAACGGCGCCCGCACTTCCAGCGAGTTGGCCATGCTGGCGCGGTCCACCTTGGTCAGGATGTCGCCCACCAGCCAGGTATTGATATCCACGTATTGCGCCTGCACCAGCGGATCGTCCGACCCGCTTTCTTCCATCAGCCGAGGAATGCAGGCACTCGGGTCATGCCCGTCCAGTGCCGATTCCAGGTTCGTCGAGAACAACGCCCGACGCCGTTCGTCATGCACGCGGGCGATCGTGCGGTAATAGCCGATCGCACTGTCCAGACTGAGTTCGGTCAGCGTGTGCTTGGCCCGCAGCCATTGCGGGGCTCGGTCGAGCTTCGGGTACAGGCGGGCCAGCCGGCCGATCACGCCGCGACGCAACGGGGCGGGAATTGCGGATCGCGCCGCATCCACCAGGCTGTGCCAGCGGTATCGCCGGTACCCGGCAAATACCTCGTCTCCGCCGTCCCCCGAGATCGCCACGGTCGCGTGCCGACGGGCCAGCGCCGAGACGCGATAGGTCGGCACCGACGACTGATCGCCGAACGGCTCCCCGAAAATGCGCCCCTGCTGGCGCGCCGCATCGATGTAGTCGATCGCCGCGGCAGCCTCGTTGTGTTGGATCGTGCCGTAGCGCCGCGCCACCATCTCGGCAAAGGGGGTTTCGTCCTCGCTGCCGGCAAACCCGATCGTGAAGGTGTCCAGCCCATCGCGCAGCCGCGCCGCGGTGGCGACCACCGCACTGGAATCCACGCCGCCCGACAGGAACGCGCCCAACGGCACGTCGGCGATCAGCCGGCTCTGGGTGCTGGCGGTCAGCTTGGCGCTGAGTTCGGCAATGGCATCGGGTTCCGTGATGTCGCGGGGCCGCACGGTTGGCCGCCAGTAGCGCTGCGGTTGCGGCACCGCCTCGCCATGCCGGAGCAGCAGGTAATGCGCCGCCGGCAGCTTGCGGACCTGCTGATAGATCGATCCTGGGTCCGGCACGTAGCCGTACGCGAAAAAATCCTCCACCGCGGTCGGATCGATGCTGCGCTTCAGGCCGGGAACCACATTCAGCGCCGCCATTTCCGAGCCGAAGACGAAGCGGCCGTCCGGCAGGGTGGCGTAGTAGATCGGCTTCTTGCCCATCCGGTCGCGCGCCAGGAACAGTTCCTTGCGGTTACGATCCCAGAGGGCCAGCGCGAAGAACCCGTTCAGCCGTTGCAGGCACTCGGGACCCCAGGTTTCCCACGCGTGGATGATGGTCTCGGTGTCGCAGCGAGTGCGAAACACATGGCCGCGCGCCTGAAGTTCCGGCCGCAACTCCTGGAAATTGTAGATCATGCCATTGTACACGATCGCCACGGAGGCGTCCTCGTTGTACATCGGCTGATGTCCGGATTGCGGGTCGATGATCGCCAGACGGCGGTGGCCGAGGCCGACGCCGCGTTCAACGTGGAATCCGTCACCGTCGGGCCCGCGATGGCCGATGACATCGGTCATGCGACGCAGCAGCGCAGTATCGATCCTGGCCGCGCCGTCCCGATCGAAGATGCCGGTGAGCCCGCACATACACCTGCCCCTTACATACGCCCGGCAGCCGGGCGACCTGGTCGCCAGAGCGCAACCCTGTTCCGATGCAATGCGGCACCGGCTGCCAGAGTACCCTATCATCAAGAGCCGAACGAAGCACCGGTTTTTGCCATCACAACCGTCCGGTCAAGCGGTTGGTGTTGCGCACCGCCAAAATCAGCGGCAGTGCTCGTGCCGGGGCTGCGGGAAAGGACCGGGCAAAGGCCCGGTTCTGCGGCAGAACTACCGCTGCTCTGGATATTATTACGTATGAAGCTACTGCGCTACCGTCCCGCTGTCGTTGTCGGCGAAACGAACACCTGCCACCCGGCCAATGAGAACCACAGCCGGTGGCCGCGTAGGAAATCCTGTCCGATCAGGCCCTGCCACAGTCGGTCGGTCACCTCCGGCCGTTCCTCGATCTCATGCGGCAGATCGAGAACGGGCAATACCGGGTTCTCGGCCACCCACGCACCAACCCGGACGCTGCGGAAGCGGTGCAGCGGCACGCTGACCGCGGCGGGGCCGGCACCGCTGATTGTAATCGCCGGATCTGATTTGAGAGCCCTCTGGGTCACACCGACCCGGTCAGCCAGCACCAGGGTCACCGCGCTGGACTGCGAACCAGTATCCAGAAGCGCATTCGCCTTCACCCCGTCCAATTCGATCGGCAGCAGCAGCCGGCGCGGAAACTCAAGACTGTGGCGCGTCACCACGACCCCGCTGAGTGCGACCGCCGGACCCGGCCAGGGTGGCGCGGCGATCCAGCAGGGCTCGGCACGATACAAAGTCATTTGTCCGTCCGGCGCATCCATATCGACCGCGAACCATCGCAGCACGTCGGTCCCTAGCACGCCGTCTACATCACCCAGTGGCGTGACATTGAGATCGCCGACCGCCACATGGCGCAGCGGGAGGGCAAGGTCGGCCAGGACGAAACTATCCAGCTTGGCGTCGAACCGGGCGGTCGGGCCACCCACGCCCCAGCTTCGCGTGCCATTGTCGAAATCGCGCCCGAGATGCAGCCGGCTGGCTGTCGCAGCATTGAGCAGCGTGCGCTCCGATCCGGTATCGACCACCAACCGGACGGGATTCCCGTTCACCCGCGCCACCACAAGCACCAGGTCGTTGCGCGTTTCGACAGGCGTCTGGGCCAGACGCTCCAGCTTGCAGTCGCCGACGCCGAACAGGAAATTGTTGGTCGCGCCGCAACCCGCGAGCAGCAGGCAACCCAGCAGCGCCCAGGCGCCGCGGAACAGCGCGTGGTTCAAGGACGTATCCGCAGTTCGTCGCGTATCTCGGTCAGCAACGTCTCGGTGTGCGTCGGGCCGACGGGAGCCGGTGTTGCCTCACGATACACATGCATCCGCGTCAATGCCTTGATCAGCCAGAAGATCGCGAAACTGACAATCAGGAAATTGATGATCGAGTTGATGAACACCCCCACGTTCACAGTCGCGGCCCCGGCCGCCTGCGCCGCGGCCAAAGTGGCGTAGTGCTGTCCGTTGAGCGCGAAAAACCAGTTGGAGAAGTCGACACCGCCAAGTGCCAGCCCGATCACCGGGTTGATGACGTCCTTGACCAGACTGTTCACCACGCCGGTGAAGGCAACGCCGATCACAATGCCGATCGCCAGGTCGAT
>DATIMO010000331.1:0-2115 GCA_035475215.1 Acetobacteraceae bacterium
CCGACACCTGGCGGCACGTGAACTTCATCGAGCGATCCGTGCGAGCCGACGACCAGCACCCGTTCCAAAGCGGCTGGCTGATGATGAGTGACGTCTGCTAGCATTGCCACAACGCGCCATGTCTGGAGGCGTGCCCGACCGGCGCGCTGTTCCGCACCGAGTTCGACACCGTGGTGGTGCAGCAGGATATCTGCAATGGTTGCGGTTATTGCCAACCCGCCTGTCCGTTCGGCGTGATCGATATCAGCGTGCAGGACGGCAAGGCGCATAAATGCACGCTGTGCTACGACCGGCTGAAGGGCGGGCTGGAACCCGCCTGCGCCAAGGCCTGCCCGACGGATTCGATCCAGTTCGGCGAATTAACGGATCTGCATGCTCGTGCCGAAGCCCGGGTGCAGATGCTGAACCAGGATGGCGTGCCCGGCGCGTATCTGTACGGCACACCGGGCGCTGCCGGATCGACCGGCGGGCTGGAACACCTGCACGCGTTCTTCCTGCTGACCGACCGGCCCGAAATATACAATCTCCCTCCAGCGCCGACCCGGCCCGCCAATCGCGTGGCACCGAGCCTGGCCGCCGGATTGGGCGCCATGATCGGTCTCGCGGCTTTCGCGGCCGCGGCATTCAGCCGAAAATAGCGGAGGTTCCCGAATGCTCGATGTTAGTGGAGCCGGCGGCTGGGACGGCAGCACCTATTACGGGCGCGAGCAGGTCAAGGCGGCACCGTTCAACAACTGGCTGGTCGGCAGTTACATTTTCGCAGCCGGCCTGTCCGGCGGCGCAGCGGTGTTATCGGCGGTAATGGATCTGGTGCGCGGTGATGCGGCCGAACCGATCGTCCGCCGCGGGCGGTGGCTGTCGCTGCTGGGACCGACATTGGGTACCGCCTGTCTGATCGCAGACCTGCACACGCCGAAGCGGTTTTACAACATGCTGCGGCTGTTCAAAGTAACCTCGCCGATGTCGATCGGAAGCTGGATTCTGGTCGTCTTCGGGTTGTTCAGTTCGGCTACCGCTGCTGGTGACGTGCTGGCGCGACTGCCCGGACTGCGTTGGTTGCGCGATGCGGCAAAGGCCGTGCAGATACCGGCAGCCGTGACCGGCGCCGGACTCGCGACCTACACGGCATCCCTGCTGTCGGCCACGAGCACGCCGCTTTGGGCCGCGGCGCCCGGAGCCACCGCGGTGCGATTCGGCAGTTCGTCTGTTGCATCCGCGGCGGCAACACTGTCGCTCGGCCAGGGGCGGACGCGCTTGGGGCGGGACCTCGATAGCATCGCGCTGGCCGCGCTGGCACTTGAACTTGCCGGTACGATTTCCGCCGACCAGAGCTATCACCAAACCGGTGTGGCGAACGCGATGCAGACCACACCGGGCCGCGTCGAGGAACTCGGCGCGACGGTGCTTGGAGTTCTTGTGCCGATCGGGCTGTTGTCGGCGTCTCTGGGGTTGGGGCGGCCGCGCTCCCGGTCGCTGTCGGCGATGGCCGGGGTGGCCATTCTGGCTGGTAGTGCGACGCTTCGCATCGCGTTCATGGCGGCGGGCGATTGTTCGGCGCGGCGGGCGGATATCAGCATGCGGTTTGCGCAACCGGAGAATCTGCCAAGAATGCGAGGCTGGCCGATCCAGCATCGGCACTGAACGTCCTCACATGATATCGTCCCGGATGCAGGCGGTGGCGTGCCCTTCTCCGACACCGCGCAATGGTGGCACCGCGTCTGCGCAGGCCGGCAGAGCGTAACGGCAGCGGGTGCGGAAAACACAACCTGAGGGCGGATTGGCCGGACTTGGCGGATCGCCCTCCAGCAGGATGCGGCGGCCGGACGCGCCGGTCCCGGGCTGCAGCACGGCCGATAACAAGGCCTCGGTGTACGGGTGTCGTGGATGACGATAAAGCTCCCGCGCCGCGGCACTTTCCATCACCCGCCCGAGATACAGCACGATCACCCTATCCGAGAGATACTCCACCACCGCAAGATCATGCGCGATGAACAGCATCGCCAACCCGAAGCTGCGCTGCAGTTCCGATAGCAGATTGACGATCTGCGCCTGCAAGGACACATCCAGCGCCGAAACCGCTTCGTCCGCAACTATCAGCGCCGGCTCCAGTGCCAG
>DATIMO010000332.1:0-10995 GCA_035475215.1 Acetobacteraceae bacterium
TTGACCGACCTGTCCGGCCCGGCGTACGACGCGACGGGCGAGGGTTCCGTCGTGGCAGCTCAGATGGCGGTCGCCGATTATGGCAGCACGGTTCTGGGCCGGCAGATCCAGGTGATCTCCGGCAATGAGCAGTTGAAACCCGAAGTCGGCGCCTCGATCGCGCGGGAATGGTACGATCGGGACGGCGTCGAGCTGATCGAGGACGTGCCGGTTTCGTCGGTCGGCCTGGCGGTGCAGCAGGTTGCCACCCAGGCGCACAAGCTGTTCATCACGCAATCGACGGTCACGTCCGATTTCACCGGCAAGTTCTGCTCGCCCTACACGATGCAATGGTCGTTCGACGCCTATGCGCTGGCGGCGGGGACTGCGCAGGCGGTGACCCGGCGAGACGGCAAGAGCTGGTTCTTCTTCACAGCCGATTATGCATTCGGCTACTCGCTGGAGCATGACGCGACCGAGTTCATCAAGAAGAATGGCGGGTCCGTGGTGGGATCGGTGCGCTTTCCATTGGCGGCGCGCGATCTGAGCGCATTCCTTCTGCAAGGCCAGGCGTCGCATGCGCAGATTCTCGGAATAGCCGGCGGGCCGCCGGACAACGTGAATTTCATCAAGCTGGGAAAGGAGTTCGGCATTTATCAGCACGGCCAGCAATTCGCCGGCCTGCTGATGCTGATCACGGACATCCATGCGCTTGGGCTGGAAGCCGCTCAGGGTTTGCTGCTGACGACCGGTTTCTATTGGGACATGGACGATCAGGCGCGGACATGGTCGAAGCGCTTCTTCGAAAAGCGCCATGCCATGCCGACGACCTGGCAGGCTGGCGTGTATTCCTCGGTGACCCACTATCTGAAGGCGGTCGCCTCGGTGGGCAGCACCGACGCGCTGCAGGTCGCGGCGAAGATGCGGGACATGCCGATCGACGATTTCTTCACCCATCACGGACGTCTTCGGCCGGATGGATTGATGGTGCACGACCTGTACCTGGCGCAGGTGAAAAATCCCGGCGAATCGAAATATCCATGGGATTACTATAAAATCCTGGAGACCATTCCCGGAGAGGATGCTTTTCCACCACCTAACGCATCGGTCTGTGCGCTGGACAAATCATGAAACCGCGTGACCTGGTGCATTTTGTCGGCAGCGTGCCGCTGTGTGACAGCGAGCAGGTATTCCGTTGTCTTTGTCAGGAACTCGGCCCGTTCGTGCAGCGCATTCCCGATGGCGAGACGGCGGAACGCTCCCGCTGGATCTGGTTTCAACGGCAAATGCTGGAAGCTCATCCGGCGATGGAGCTGGATCCAACTGCGCCGCCGCTGCGGCTGACGCAATGGGACGGCAAATTGCTGCGCGAGACCAGGCTGCTGCGGCTGAAGCCGGAAGTCGATCCGGGAACCGTGTCGTTCGATACCGGTTATGATCGGGCCGCGCTGCATTCTTACGACGTGTTCAAGACACTGCTTTCGCAAGGCGCGATCCCGGTCGGCGTGCGGTTTCAGGTGTCGCTGCCGACGCCGATGGCGCCGGCCTACATGTATGTCAGCCCGGCGGGCCCGCCCCGCCTTCCTGGCGGCCTATGAACGGTCTTTGCTGGGGGCCCTGAGTCGCATCATCCGGATGCTGCCCGCCGAAGATCTGGCGATCCAGTTCGACGTCTGCCAGGAGGTACTTGTCTTCGAGAACTATTTTCCGGAGCGACCGCCGAACTATAAGGACGTGATATTCGCAACGCTTGGGCGCATGGGCGACGCGGTGCCGGCGGATGTCGAGCTTGGGTTTCATCTGTGCTATGGCTCGCCGGCCGATGAGCACCTGGTGCAACCGCGTGATGCCGGCATCCTGACGGAGATGATGAACGGGATCGGTGCGGCCGTGCGCCGGCGCATTGACTACATGCATATTCCGGTGCCGAAGGACCGGACCGACGACGCCTATTTCGCCCCGCTACGCGATTGGCGGCGGCGGGATGAGACGCAGCTTTACCTTGGCCTGATCCATTATGATGACGAGCCCGGCGATCAGCACCGCGTTGCAGCGGCGAGGCGGGTTGTGCCGCATTTCGGCATCGCCAGCGAGTGTGGCTGGGGGCGCAGCGACCCGACCCGTCTGCCCGGTTTGCTGCGCAGTCACCGACACTGCGCAGAGATGCTGGTGGCGGCAGGCCCAACGACGTGCAGACCTAATGAATTTCCCCAGATCGCCGGATTGCCTCGCGCAGCTTTGCCGGCGTGAAAGCGGGATCCCGGCATACATCCAGAATCACCTTCTCGCGCCTCGCCGTCAGGTCGATCGCCGCTGGCAGCTTCTTCACCGCCTCGGCGGGGACCACCACGGCGCCGTGCCGATCAGCGTGAATTATGTCGTCATGCCCAGCGTTCATGCCGTGCACGTTCACCGGCTTGCCGAAATCGACCATGTGCACCCAGGCGTGGCTCGGGCCGACGCAGCCACCGATGATCTGGAAACCTTCCGCCCATGCATCGATATCGCGGTACGATCCGTTGGTGACGCAACCCAGCGCGCCGAGCGCCTTGTGTACTGTGGAATGCACCTCACCCCACCAGGCGCCATACCCCGGCGTGTCGTCCAGATCCTGCAGCACGATGATGGTCGGCAGGTTGGCGTCTGCCACGTAGTCGTACCAATCCAGCCGGTCGGCCACCTGGCCGCGGGGCTTCTCCTTGGACCGGATCATGCCGACCCGCGCCAGCCCGACGATCGGGGGAAGCTTGGGCTCGATCGGGATCAGCGGCTGGGTCGTGAAGCCGATCGCGCGTCGTTCCGGCGCCACCAGTTCGAGGCCATTGCAGATGGTCGGCGTGTCCCACTGCTTGAGGACATCCAGATCAGCCTGGGTGAACGGCCGGTCGGCCATGGCGGCAACTCCTGAAAGGGGAGGGCGCAGTGTCGCCCGCGGTTGCCGGCCGCGGCAAGCCGGCAAGCCTGCAAGCGCCCAAACGCCAGCCCGGTCGTGTTATTTCTTGCGCGTGGCGCATTGGTCTGGAATTTTGCTGCACCCTGGCGAAGGAACCGGCTGAATGGCATTCACGCGCAAGCGCGTGCTGGTAACCGGCGGAGCCGGCTTTCTCGGCTCCCATCTGTGCGAACGCCTGCTGGCGGATGGCAGCGACGTCTTGTGCGCGGACAACTATTTCACCGGCCGGAAGGACAATATCGCCCATTTGATGGGCAATCCGCATTTTGAGGCGATGCGCCACGACATCACCTTCCCGCTGTATGTGGAGGTGGACGAAATCTACAACCTTGCCTGTCCGGCATCGCCCGTGCACTACCAGTTCGATCCGGTGCAAACCACGAAGACCAGTGTGCTCGGGGCGATCAACATGCTGGGACTCGCGAAGCGGGTCGGCGCCAGGATCCTGCAGGCCTCGACAAGTGAGGTCTATGGCGATCCGACGGTGCATCCGCAAACCGAGGATTACCGCGGCAACGTCAATTCGCTGGGCCCTCGCGGCTGCTATGATGAAGGCAAGCGTTGCGCTGAGACGTTGTTTTTCGACTATCTTCGGCAACACAAGACGCGCATCAAGGTGGCCCGCATCTTCAACACCTACGGTCCGCGCATGCACCCTGACGACGGCCGGGTGGTGTCCAATTTCATCGTCCAGGCCCTGCAAGAGCGGCCGATCACGATCTATGGCGACGGTCAGCAGACCCGTGCATTCTGCTATGTCGATGACCTGATCGACGGGCTGATGCGGCTGATGGCCAGCGATGAGGACGTGGTGGGACCGCTCAACATCGGCAACCCGAACGAGATCACGGTTCGTGAGCTGGCAGAGCTCACTGTGCGATTGATCGGCTCACCTTCCGCCATCGCGTATCTTCCGCTGCCGCAGGACGACCCGTTGCAGCGCCGGCCCGACATCTCGCGCGCCCGCGGTCTGCTGGGCTGGGAGCCGACGACCGGGCTTGAGCTTGGCCTGCAACGAACCATCAAGTATTTCCGGTCCATGCTGGCCGAGGCTCCATTCCTGGAGCCCGATCGAGCAGTGCCGGTAGCGCTTGAGGGCAGCCGGGCTTGAACCGGCGGGGGAGCATGGCACAGCCGCGACGCGTTCTTCATGTGCTTAAATACTATCGCCCGCGCTTCACCGGCGAGGGTGCCTTCATGGAGCGTTGCACCGGTTTCATGCAGGTGCTAGCGCCGGAGGTTGAACATGATCTGCTGGTGACCGTGACGCCGGAACAGGCGGGTCCGCCGCAGGCCTGTTCCACGCTGAACCGCATCCGCTTCCTGAGCCGGCAGCCACGCTCCGGTTGGCGGCATCAGCTTGCGCTGCTGACCTGGTTCCTGCGGAACCTGCATCGGTATCAGACGGTTCACGTGCGCACCCATGCGGATTGGTGGTTCCTGAGCTACATGGTCACAAAGCTGTTTCGGCGTCGGCTGGTGCTGTCTTCCACGCTGGATGACAGCATTCCGGTCCTGGTGAGCCGATATCGCCGATCGCTTCGCCCTCTTGCGCTCAGGTTGTTCCGACTGTTCGATTCGGTCATCTCAGTCAGTCCGAAACTGCATCGGGAATCGATAAATTGGATTCCCGAGGAGCGGTGTCATGTCGTGCCATGCGGAATTACTTACCCGCAGCCAGACCCTGACGCGCGCGCGCGCGTGCGCAATTTGCTCTGCATTTCGCCGGACGCACTGGTTCTGATCTTCGTCGGCGCGCTGAACCGGCGCAAGGATCCGCTGTTCCTGATCCGCAATCTGCCGGAGATCCTGCGGCACCATCCGGAAACACGCCTGCTGCTGGTCGGGCCCGATGTGGACCCAGTCTACAGCAAGGAATTCCACGCCGTTATCGACCAACACGGGATTGCCGATCGGGTGATTTTTGCCGGCGAGGTGCCAGACGCCCATGCGTATTTCCAGGCCGCCGACATCATGGTGTTTGGCTCGCACCAGGAAGGCTTCGGCATGGTGGTGCCCGAAGCCCAGGTGAACGGATTGCCGGTTGCGGTACGCCATCTGCCGGGGGTCAACGACCTGTTCGTCACTGACGAGGTGACCGGCTTGTTCTTCGATGATGACGCCGGCTACCTGAAAGCGGTGCTGCGCCTGGCGAATGATCCCGCGCTGCGCCGGCAGCTTGGAGAGCGGGCCCGGGAATTCGTTCGGGTCACGTTCGATATGCCGCGCGTTGCCGAACAATATCTTCAGATCTACGGGTTTTCCGTCGCCGAGAAGGCGACCCGAATTGGATCCTCCGACCCGGAGTGGGAGGACCTTCGCCAGCTTGGCTGCACCACGTCGATCGTGGACCGGCGGATGCACGTGCCTGCAGCTTTTACGCGCCCGACACCGCCGCTGATCGTCACGTTGATCGACGCAGAGGAGGCGTTCGACTGGAGCAGACAGCCGTTCCAACGGGTGGAAGCCGACGTGCGGTCCATGGCCGATCAGGTCAGGGCGCACCGGGTGTTCGATCGTCACGGAGTCGTGCCCACCTATATGGTGGATTATCCGGTTGCAGCGCAGGAGGAGGGGTGCGCCCCGTTGCGCGAGCTTCTGCAGGATCGGAAATGCGACGTCGGTGCGCAGCTTCATCCCTGGGTGACACCGCCGCTGACCGAAGAACTGACCGCGCGGCACAGCTATCCGGGAAACCTGCCGGTCGCACTGGAATTCGAGAAACTGAAGCTGCTGACCCGGGCGATCGAGGATGGATTGCGTGTGCAACCGCGCATCTACCGCGCTGGTCGGTTCGGTGCCGGGTCGCGTACCGGCGATATTCTCAAGCACCTCGGCTATATCGCGGACAGCAGCGTGATGCCATGTTGGAGTTTCGCGCGTCAGGGCGGCCCTGACTACCTTGGCTTCAGTTCGACGCCCTATTGGATCGATCCGGACCAGACCATCCTTGAAATACCCAGCTCTGCCGGATTTGTCGGGCGGCTTGCCGAGTCCGCGGGCCGGTTGCGCCGCCTGCAATTCAGCCGAACCAGCGAGATGATGTGCTGGCCCGCGCTGACATCCCGGCTGGGGCTGCTGGAGCGAATCCGGCTGACACCGGAGGGGATCCTGATCAATGAAGCGAAGCGGCTTGTCCGGCATATGCTGACGAATGGGCAGAAGGTGTTCGTGCTGACCTATCACACCCCATCGCTGCTCCCCGGATGCACGCCGTATGTACGTACGCAGGAGGACCTGGCACGATTTCTCGCCTGGCTGGATGAATTCTACGATTTCTTTCTGCACGACCTAGGCGGACAAGCGGTGACCTGGCGTGATGTCCGCGACCTTTGCTGTGCACAGGAACGTAGCGAGCCAATGGTTGGGCAGATGGCGGCGGCATAGGCGACTACCAATGGTGCAAGACGAGCAGCGCATGGCGATCGGGGGCAAGGTGATATACGGCGCGCCGCTCGGCATCCTGATGCTTGAGGCACGCTTCCCGCGCATTCCGGGCGATATGGGGAATGCCGCGACCTGGCCGTTTCCGGTGCTGTATCGCGTGGTGCGCGGGGCCAGCCCCGAGCGGGTGGTGCTGAACGGCGCCGCCGGCCTGCTGGACAGTTTCCTGGATGCAGCGGCCGACCTGGTGCGAGATGGCGCCGAGGCCATCACGACGAACTGCGGGTTCCTGTCGCTGTTCCAACACGAACTGGCGGCGCATGTGCGGGTACCTGTGGCGACAAGCGCGCTGATGCAGGTGCCCTGGGTGCAGGCAACGCTGCCGCCCGGGCAACGCGTCGGTGTGATCACAGTGTCCGCCGCATCGCTGACGCCGCGCCATCTGGTAGCCGTGGGCGTGCCGTTGGATACTCCGATTGTCGGAACCGAGCAGGGGCGCGAGTTCTTCCGCGTGCTGATTCGCGGCGAAAGCCAGGACATGGACGTGGCACTCGCCGCCGAGGATATCGTGAATGCTGGGCAGGAACTGCGGCGACGGCATCCCGAGGTGGGCGCGATCGTGCTGGAATGCACCAACATGCCGCCTTATGCGCATGAGTTGCGCCGCGTGCTGCAGGTGCCGATCTTCGACATATGTTCGCTGGTGAACTGGCTGCACGCTGGGTTGCGGCCCCGCCAGTACGAACCGTGGCGGACGGCTGGCCTACGGTGATTCTTGTAATCGAGCCCACCTGGACCGGTACGCTTCACGCCCCGGGCAACAGTGCGACGATTCAGACCATCTCGGATGCCTTTCCTGAACAGGCGATCCAAATCTTCGCCGAGGCATCGCATCTGCGGGAACTGCGGAGCGACGCGGCGCTGACCGCACGGCGTTCGATTTCGTTCCATCCGATCATTCTGGCTGAGGAGTTCCTGCACCGGCCGCATATCGTCTCCTTGCGCCGCCTGGCGAGTGAACTCCGTATCATCCGCGCGGCGCTGCGATCCGTGCCACGGGATGAGCCCTCCCTGATATTCCTGATATCCGCGACATCAACGGCAATTTTCGCCACTGCGCTGATCCTGCGCCTGTCGGTGCGGCGGCTTGCCGTGCAGGTCGGATTGCATGGTGACCTGAACAGCCTGTTCGGTTGGCGATCGCGCAATCCGGTGACCCGCGTAATGGACCTTCGCTCCGTGATGCGGGCAAGGGGCTCGCGACGCCTGCGGTTTCTGGTGCTGGACGAGGCAATCCGCCAGGAACTGGTGCGTCTGGCTCCGGAAGCCGCGGCGCGTAGCGACGTGCTGCCGCTGCCGGTCAATGTCGGGGAACTGGCGCACGTGCCAGAGCCTCGATTGACGCGCCCGCTGCGCATCGGCTTTGTCGGGCAGGCGACGCAGGCGAAGGGAATCGGCGCATTCCTGGAGACCGCGCGGGAGTTCAAGGCACGTTACGGGGAAGCGGTCGAATTTCACCTGATCGGCCGTGTCCCGCCGGGCGGAGAGCTTGACCGATTCGCCTTGCTGGACAGTCCGGTTTCGGGTGATCACCTGCCGAGGCAGGTCTTTCTTGAGCGTCTCGGCCGCATGCATTTCGTGTTTCTGCCGTTCCAGCCTGGGTACTACAATTTATCAGCCAGTGGCGCACTGCTGGACGCAATCACCTGGGTGAAGCCGATCATCGCGACCGGCCTGCCGATCGTGGCCGATCTGTTCACCCGGTACGGCGACATAGGGTACTTATGCGATGATCACGCCGGCATGCGTGCGGCGTTGGATCAGGTGCTGTCCGGTATGGACGCGGACCGCTATCTGCGACAGGTCAAGGTGCTGAAACAGGCGCGGGATGCTCGTCTGCCGGCGGCATTGGCACGGCAGTACCGGGACATCCTGCGCGACGGATTCGGCGACTTGTTCGGCGTGGATGGGCACGCGCGGTAGGGCGGGAAAGCCCAGGCCTTCGCCGCGACCGGTCATCGCACGGAGCCGTCGCCGGCGAGGGGAATCACCTTGCCGCCCTGAAACACGTTGCCGGAGAGCTGGGCTGGGGTGGCTGTGACGTTGCGAACGAATGTGGTGTCGTGCCCAGTATCGTTGATCAAGGTGTTATTCTTGATCAGCAAACTTTCCGATGCATTCCTGACGCCGCCCTCGCCGATGGCAATCGCAGTTGCATAATTCTGGGCGTGCGGACCTTTCTCCAGCTTGTTGCCTTCCAGCAGCGCATTGCCGCCGTTTGGAATGTCGATCTGATAGCTGGAAGTCCCATTCGGCCCGTCCTCGATATCGCAATTCAGCACCACAGTACGTGCCGCGCGTGACTTGATGCTGTGTCCGGCATGCGTGTCGAAGAATCTCGATCGCTCAACATCCAGAACCGCAATCTGCCCGGCGTAGATTCCGTGCGCGCAATCCTTCCCACATTTGCCGTTTCCAACGAATTCACTGCCGATGATCCGAACAGTTGCCTTGGGGTTTTTGGCAATCAGGATGCCATCTTCGTTGTCCAGAAAGCGTGAATTCTCGATGGTCAGGTTACCGCCTTGGCCGCGGATGCCGGCACCGTTCTGGTCCGGCACGCGGACCCGTTGCAGCGTCAGATTGCGGATCGTGATGTTGTTGCCGTTGGTGACCAGTAGCGCCTTGCCACGACATGGCTTGTCGGTCATTACCACATTAGCGCCCACACCTTCGATGGTAAGGTTGTTCTGCTTGACGACCGCGCAGTCGATATAGCTGCCTGGCTCGATCTGGATCGTGTCGCCGTCATGCGCCCGAGCGATCGCTTCGCTGGGCATCTTGTACGACTCGTTCGCGCCGACTTTGAGCGTCGCGCCCCAGGCGGTCCCGGTAGTGCCGAGCATGATCACCGCAGCTATCGCATGTCGAAGCATTCGCGCAGGTTCCTGTACCGTTTCGCAGCCCGGCTTACCGATCCGCCGCTTCACGGACCACGCGCCGCGTGATGAAACATTGTTCAGCTAGTCTAGACTAATGGAATCGCTGCACCGAATACGGCGCTGGATCGATTGAAGGTGGTCGGCCGCCAACCAGATCGGCGACCAGCCGACCGGTTGCTGCGCCTGAAGCCAGACCAATATGCCCGTGACCATAGGCGTGCACCACGTCCGGGCAGCCACTGGCCGGTCCGATACAGGGTAAGCCGTCCGGCGTCGATGGCCGGTGCCCCATCCACAGCTTCACCCGCTCTGCCGGCAGATCGCGCGGCAGCCCTGGCCACATGCGCAGCGCGAAATCGCGCAGGATTTCGGCGCGGCGCCAGTTCGGTGCCGCTTCCAGCCCCGCCAACTCGACCTGTCCGGCGACGCGCAGGCCATGCGCCATCATAGTGATCGACATCTTGCCGTCGCTCGGCATGATCGGATGGCGTGGACCGCTTTCGGGGTGTTCGATCACCGCATGATAGCCACGCTCGGTTTCCAGCGGCACGCGGTCGCCCGCCATCGCCGCCAGAGACCGAGATCGTGCGCCAGCGGCTATCACAGCCTTGTCGCACGGGATATCACCGGCATCAGTGCGCACCGCGCGCAGACGACGATCCTCGATCCGGAAGCCGATTGCGCGCACACGCCGCAGCTCCGCGCCTCGGGCCACGGCGGAGTAGATCAACGCGCCGACATAGGCGCCCGGGTCCAGACAGTGCCCGCCTTCTTCCATGAACACGCCGAACGTGTACCGGCGGTCGAGTCCGGGTTCGCGCTGGCGCAAGTCGTCTTCTTCCAGCTCAATCCAGCGTACGCCGTTTTCGCGCCGTAGGCGCCAGCCCAGCTCTTCCTGCTCGAAAGCAGCCCGATCGGGGAAGACGTAAAGCAGCCCCTGCTGGCGCACCAGTTCTCCGACGCCGGCTTCCTCGGCAAGGTGGCGATGCCGCTGCGGGGCGTTTTCGACCAGGGGCCGCAGGGCGCGCGCGGTGGCGGCGACGCGTTGCTCGGTCGCGCCGGACCGCAGGAAACGCCACAGCCAGGGCAGCAGCCGCGGCAGATAGCTCCAGCGGATCGTAAGCGGGCCGAGCGGATCAGCGAGCCATCCCGGTACGTTTCGCCAGAGACCAGGCATGGAAACCGGCAGCACCGAGCTGGGGCTGAGCCAGCAGCCGTTGCCGTAGCTGGCGGCTTGCTCTCCGCCCGGATCGCCCGGTTCCAGAATTGTGACGCGGTGACCGTCGCGCAGCAACTCCGCCGTACTCGCCGCACCGATGATGCCGGCGCCTATGACAACGACGTGGCAGGGCATTCAGAGATACTTCCCGCGCTCCAGGATCTCGAGCGTGTAGGCGCGATAGGTGATGCCAAGTTCCTCTGCCCGAGCGAGGCGTCGCAGCGCGATTTCCCGCGGCGGGGTTTTCCACGCGCGCTTGTGGGCGCGCCGCCAGCACCAGCCGCGCCAGGAAACGGCGCCAGGATCTTCATCCGGTTCGAGCGGGGGCCCCCCATTATGGCCGATGGGCAGGACATGCACCTCTCCCGCTATGCCGGAGAGAGCCTGCCCCCCGGCATGGTCCCGGGGGTCGGCGCGCGCAGCGCGGCGGGCGAGGGTACGGCGGCGGGGAACTCTCACGCGGCCTTCGCCACCGCGCGGCGGGCCATAACGCCGATAAGATGCGCACGGTATTCCGC
>DATIMO010000333.1:0-1982 GCA_035475215.1 Acetobacteraceae bacterium
GACCGCCCGATCGCCCGCCGAGTAGATCAGGCTGCGTACCGGATCATACGCCGGCCGCATCATCGGGTGCCTCACATCGACCAGCACCAGATCGGCACGGCACCCCTGCGACAACCGCCCGATATCGTCCCGCCCCAGCGCCCGCGCGCCACCGACGGTCGCCGCGTTGAACAGGTCGGTGCTGTTCAGCGTGCGTGGCTGTCCGGCCTGCGTGCGGGCCAGATGCGCCACCAACCGCAGTTCATCGAGGAAGTTGTGCGGATACGTATCCGTACCGATGCCCATGTTCACCCCAGCGCGCCGATAGCGCCCGAAATCCTTCAGTGTGATGCCGCGTCGGGCGAACACGGTTGGACAATGCGCCACTGTGGTGCCGGTTTCCGCCAACCGCGCCAGGTCCGTTTCCGTGTGCCAGCGCGTCGACGGATGATCGTCCAGGAAAATGCCATGACCGATAATGCTGCGGTCGGACAGCAGGCCCAGATGATCCAGCCAGCCGATCGGCGTAAATCCGTGCCGCCGTGTGATTTCGTGGAACTCGCTGACCGACTGCGCGGCGTGGATCTGCCACGATAACCCGCGCGCCGTCGCCTCGGCGAAGCTGTCACGCAGCAGCCCCTCCGCGCAGGTATCGATCTGTGCCGGACACACCATGCCGAACAGCCGAGCGGATGGGTGCTGCTCGGCCCGTTCGACCAGGCGCAGGGCTTCGGCCATCCCCTTTTCGCCGGCCGCTTCGTCCCAGGAATATTCGACCGTGTGGCCGTTCCGGGTGTACCAGCGGGCGGAGCGGAACATCGGCGCGATGCATACCCGCATGCCGCTCTCCGCCAGCAGGTCGAGCCAGCCGGGGTGCGCCATCGACAGGTCCGCGAGGGTCGTTACACCCGACAACAGCAGTTCCGATAGCGCCACGCGCACGCAGTGCTGCACCGCCTCGGGTTCGGGGCGGAATACCGGCAGATATTCGTAGAGTGACGAATTATAGAATCCCGGGCTGCCGACCTCGTCGATCAGCCCCTTGTTCATCGGCTCGCTGGACGGATGGCTGTGGATATCAACCAGCCCCGGCATCACCATCAGGCCGGCGCCGTCGATCACGTCGTCTGCCGGACCGCCATACCCGTGACCGACAAAGCCCAGCGTTCCGCCGTCGAATGCCACGTCGGCGCCGGACAAATACACGTGCGAGGCAGCACCTGTGTCCCAGCCGATTACGAATTCAGCGTTGCGGATCACCGTGGTCATGCGCTGCCACCCCCTGCCTGCCGGGCATGGTTGGGTGCAAACAGCACCCGTGGCAACATCCGGCGCAACGCCAGAAGGATCGCGCCGATGAACCGCGATGCTGTTATCCTCGCTTTGGTGCCGATGCGCGACGGCGTGCATCTGGCCACCGACATCCACCTGCCCGACGGCGCCGGACCGTTCCCGACGATCCTGGAGCGCACCCCCTACGGACGCCACCTAGCCAGCCGCAGCGAAATCACCGCCACCGACCGCAATCCGGCCAGCCGCGCCGACCTGGCCGCGTATTTCACCGCGCACGGTTACGCAGTCGTGTATCAAGACACGCGCGGCCGCTACGGCTCGGAAGGACGTTTCGTCAAATACCTGTCCGACGGCGAGGACGGCTTCGATACGTGCGCATGGCTGCGTACGCAGTCATGGTGCGACGGCCGCATCTGCACCATGGGCCTGTCTTATGCCGCGCACACCCAGGCCGCACTCGGCTGCCTCGATCCGCCGGGCCTGGTCGCGCAGGTGCTGGACTGCGGCGGCTTTTCTAATGCCTGGCGCTCCGGCATCCGCCAGTCCGGCGCGTTCGAATTGAAGCAGGCGACCTGGGCATTCCGCAACGCACAGGTTTCGCCCGAAGCTGCCGCCGACCCGGTGATGCACGCCGCTCTCGCCGCCGAGGACATCGCCGAGTGGTTTACCCGCTTGCCCTGGAAGCCCGGGCATTCCCCGCTGCGGCATCA
>DATIMO010000334.1:0-2830 GCA_035475215.1 Acetobacteraceae bacterium
TACATGTTGCGCTGGCTGCGTACCACGATGAACTCGCTGCGCCCGTCTGCCGCGTCGGGCAGCGCGTTCATCCGCACCGGATCGAGGCCGGTCAGACACGCCGCCGCCCCCACCAGCAGCGCCGCGGATGCACCGCATGTAACAATCCCCGCCCCCGCTCCGGTCACACGCGCAATCACGCGGCTGGCGCCGGCCTGCAGTGCAAGCATATCCACCGAGGCGCCCGCAGCCTGAGCCATTGCCGCGATTACCTCCGGATGCATCATGCCGCCACCAAGTCGCGTGACGGTGCCGCAGCCGTTGATCACCGTCGGCACGCCGAACTGCGCGTACACGTCCACCACGTCTCTCCTGCAATTCAAACACCATTGTGCGCAGCGATCTCCACGCGCTCAACCGTCATCCGGCTTCCCACCCCGGAAAACTCCGCTAGGATCATCCCAGTTCGATAGGGGAGATCGCCAGATGTCAGGAACACAGAACGGCAGAAGTCCTCGCTCGGTGGCCTTGGTGGGGCCATACAGCAGCGGCAAGTCCACATTGTTCGAAGCCCTGATGGAGGCCGCCGGCGCCCCGGTGAAGCGGCCGGCCGATCCACGCAACCGCCCCATGACCACAGAGCCGCGCCTCGGCCACTGCACCTATCTCGGTGATCAATGGACGATCGTCGATTGCCCCGGCTCGATCGAATTCGCCCACGAAGTCGCCGCCGCGCTGGCGGTGGTCGATCTCGCCGTGGTGGTGTGCGAGCCGACGCCCGCGCGCGCCATGGCCGTCGCGCCATTGATGAAGATGCTCACCGACCAGGGCGTGCCGCACATGGTCTTCGTCAACAAGATCGAGACGCTGGAAGGCAGCGTGCGCGACACGCTGGCCGCCTTGCAGGCTTATGCCAAATGCCCGCTGGTGCTGCGCCAGGTGCCGATCACGGAACGCGACGCCGTCACCGGCTATGTCGATGTGGTCAGCGAACGCGCATACAAATACCGTCGCGGTCAGCCTTCCGAGTTGATGCAGATCCCGTCCTCCATGCAGGACGCCGAGCAGGAAGCGCGCTCGAAACTGGTCGAAACGCTGGCCGACCACGACGACGTGCTGCTGGAAAAAGTTTTGGAGGATGTGCAGCCCAGTACCGACGAAATCTACAACGATCTGCGCAAGGACCTGGCCGCCGGCAACGTGATAGAGGTGCTGCTGGGCTCGGCCGACCACGCCGGGGGCATTCGCCGGCTGTGGAAGGCGCTGCGGCACGATACGCCGATGGCCGCGGAAACTGCCGAACGGCATGGCGTCGCCAATGACGGCCCGCCCCTGGCGCAGGTATTCAAGACCGTGCATGCAGGCCATACCGGAAAACTGTCATATGCAAGGATCTGGCGCGGCACGATCAAGGATGGCGTCAGCCTCGGCGGCTCCCGCCTCGGCGGCATCTATCACTGGGTCAACGGCGACCTGACCAAGGTGCCCGAAGCACAGGCCGGCGATCTGGTGGCGCTCGGGCGTCTGGAAAACGTCGCCACCGGCACCACACTGTCACCAGGCGTGGAAGCGGAGAAACTGCCGTTCCCCGAGCCGCCGCCTCCCGTCTATTCCCTTGCAATCGCAACCATGGACCGCAAGGACGATGTGAAGCTGTCGGGCGCACTGCAGAAACTGCTGGAAGAAGACCTGCCGCTGACACTGGAACACGGCCAGGACACGGGCGAAACCGTGTTGCATGGCCAGGGCGAGATGCACCTGAATACCGCGGTGGCGCGGCTGGCCAACAACTACGCCTTGAAGCTCACGACGCATCGCCCGCAGGTGGCGTTCAAGGAAACCATCCGCCGCGCCGTGCATCAGCACGGCCGCCTGAAGCGGCAGACCGGCGGGCACGGCCAGTTCGCCGACGTGAAGATCGATATCGCCCCACGCCCGCGCGGTGCCGGATTCGAGTTCATCGACAAGGTCGTCGGCGGCGCAGTGCCGCGCAATTTCATTCCGGCGGTCGGCGAAGCCGCCGAGGATTCCGCGAAGAAGGGCCCCTTCGGCTACCCGGTGGTCGATATCTCCGTCACGCTGACCGACGGACAGTTTCACAGCGTCGATAGCTCCGACATGGCGTTCAAGACGGCAACGCAGATCGCCATGAAAGAAGGTTTGGCGGAGGCCGATCCGGTGGTCCTGGAACCGATCGACCGAGTAACGATCAGTGTGCCGAATGAATTCACCGCCCGTGCACAACGTCTGCTCACCGGCCGGCGAGGCCAAATACTCGGCTACACCGACAAGGCCGGTTGGCCGGGCTGGGACGAGGTGGAGGCGCTGGTGCCGGAAGCCGAACTCCACGACCTGATCATCGAGTTGCGCTCACAAACCCAGGGGCTGGGCACCTATCGAAAAAACTTCGACCACCTTGCGGAATCGCGCGGCGAAGCCAAGCCCCGAGCGGCGTGATCCCCCTTCCCTCCCCTTGCGGGGGCCGGGGGGAGGGGTCCTTACCAATGATGCCAGCCGCCACCTCCGTGCCAGCCGTGACCCCAGCCGCGACCCCAGCCGCCGCCCCAACCGCCCCAGCCGCCGCCAAACCCGAACGAGATGCTGGGCCCGTAGAAACCCGGCGCATAAGCAGGATAGGCGTAACCCGGATATCCGTATCCCGGAGCCGGATAAGCGGCATAAGCGGTCGGCGGCGATTGCACCGAGTTGCCCCGCGCATACATGCACTGGGTGTATGCGATGTCGTAGCGCTGTTGCAGGCTGTATTCGCTTGCGGCCGCGTTGTTGGCCCCCACTGCGCTGCCGCCGAGCAGGCCGGTCGCTCCGCCGATCGCAGCGCCCGCGCCCGGAT
>DATIMO010000335.1:0-9268 GCA_035475215.1 Acetobacteraceae bacterium
CCTGAAAAGCGCCGCGTCGGTGCGACCAGCGTGGCCTGCTCTTCGGCCAGACCTTGCGGTGGCGCCTGCCCCCCCAGTTGCTTTCGACCTGCCTCCACGCGTACCAGCACGCCGTTGCCGCGCATATCGGGAAATAGCACGCGGCCGAACCGCAACCCATTGTACCGGCCTGTCACCTCATCAAAGCTGTCCGCCCAGGCGTAATCCGCGTCGATAGAGCCGATCAGTTCCTCGATCGCGCCAGCCAACAGGCTTTCGGTATGAAGCCGCTTCATATGGACGTATCGCGCACTCCAATCGGCAAGATCGCGCACCGCGACGTGGGGCTGATCCCCGATCACGCGATCCAACATCATCCGCAGATTGCGTCCGCCGAGTTTCTCCACCACGACGAAGCCGTCCCGCGCTGCCCGCTCAAACGCTGCCTGTGCAATGGTGTGCTCGCCGCCGCCGTTCTGGATCGGCGCGGCGTGCAGCGCGAAACCGCGCGACGCACCGGCCGTTGCGTCATCCGGCCAGCATGGAATGATCAGATGCGACCAAGCGGCACGCACCGCCCGACGCGCTGCGTTGAACGCCTCGTTGCGCCGGGATCGCGCTTCGGACTGTCGCGGCACGGGCAACCGCAACTCCTGATCCGCCTTGCGCAGGATCGTCGACCACGCAATCAGTCGGCGCACCGCCCAGCGCGCATCATCCAGGCGCGTCTCATCGGCGGCGGCAAACAGCAATGCGTTACGATACTGTCGTTGCGCCGCTCCGCGCTGCTGCATCATGGCAGCGGCGGTCTGCATTGCCGCTGTGTTGCTGTCGCCACGGCTGGCGTGCTGATAGCGGCTATCCAGAATCACGAGCCGCAAGACACGCGAGTCGTCGATCGCAGTCGGATCGCCACCAGCCGTCACATGTACGCGGTTGAACTTGCTGCCGGTCGTCTCGCCGGACAGCAGCTCATCGATCTTTGTATCCACTTCCGCCGCGCCGACATCGCTGGCAAGGTCGGAGGCAAGACGATTCAGCGTCGGTTCCGTACTGAACCAATAGCATTCGCCGTCGTGGTGCAGGAATGCCGAGGTTTCGGCGAGTTCGCGCAATGCATCGCCGAACAGATTGATCTGGTCCCCGGGTTGCGCGCAGGCGAGCCGAAGCCGAGGTCCGGTTACCCCGCTTTCCGCAGCGCCGGCAAGCGGTGCGGTTGCCAGAAAGACCGCCCGCGCCGATCGGGTCATGGTGCGGGCCAAGCTGTAGCTGCGTCGCTTTGCTTCGATCGCCTGGGGCCGCGCCTGGCTGCCTTCCACTTCGCTGTCCAACACGGCTGCATAGTTACCGTCCAGCGGTTCCAGGACAGCCGCGCGCACCGGCGCTTCCGCGAGCGGCAGCGAACCGGGAAGAATTAGTGGCGAATCATCCTGTGATTGCCACAGTTCACGGACCACGCACGCCATAATTCGCAGCACGCCACGGGTCTGCTGGAACCGTTCATTTGCACCTGCTGACCATACATCAGAAAACAGGCGAAACAGCTCGGGATGCATCGGGTAGGCGCGGACCATGCTGTCCCGATATGCACGTTCCGACGTTTCGGCTGGGAATGCTGTGGGATTTGCACGATACAGATCTGCGAAAGCGCCTATCGTCGCATCCCGCTCCCGTTCGGAATCCAGTTCCGCGAACAGCCGGCGACGCACGATATCGTACTGTTCGTGGCCATGTGCCGGAAGCCATGACGATTGCACGCGCCCGAAGATCTTTTCCAGGCGGCGACGTGCCTCGGCGCCTCGGTGGCCGCCGCCTTCGGCATCCGACCCGATAAGCGATCCCAGCACGACGGCACGCTGGGTCATCTTGCAGGCTTCGGTCAGTGATTGAATGAAACTGAGAAAAGCCTCGAACGCGGTGTCGTCCAGAACGCGCGCATATGCCACCAGTTCATCGAGCAACACCACGCACGGCCCGACAAATTCCAGCAATGCGAGCAGTCGTTCGGAGCCCGGTGCTGCCCGTGATGTGTCCGCGTCTGCCATCAGGGCCAGGCCGGCCGGCCCGCCCAGCCGCCATGCCATGACGCCCCACGGCGTAAACAATGGCGGCTCGTTCTGCCTCGACAGGCGCTGGCGCGCTCCAACTCCGGTGCCCACAAAAGTGAACGTTTTCGCCGCAGGCCCCGACAGACCGGCAGACCCAATCGCTGCGCGCGCTTCAGCAAGATGCCGAAGCGCCAGCATGGTGTGGGTCTTACCGCCACCGAACGCCGCTTGCAGTCCGATGACCGGTTCGCCACCGCGGCCCGACAGCCGATCGGCGGCAGCCGTTATCACATTCTTCATGCCTTCAGTCACGAATGTCATCGCAAAGAAATGCGTCGGGTCCTGATACTCGGGAGCGGCGCGGCCAAGATCCACAGCGGTCAGGTCCGCGGCGAATTCTGATTGTCTGAAACGATTTTCCAGCACATCGGTGTGCGGCCGCACGATCTCCCGCCATGGTCTCAGCGCCGGACTGCTCACGCCCGCATCTCGAACAGATCGGGCGTGGCGATGGGTGTGCGGGTTTCGGCTCGATCGGCGATGCTGCGCCACTCCTCAGCCAGGCGGTTCCACACCAGCGCCTCGTTCACCCAGCCGCGACGGTCGCACAACCCATACAACCGATAAGCAAGCCCACGTATGGTGTCACGATTACCGAGCCGCGCCATCACCCGAGCTGCGCTATCGTAACCGCCATCTTCGGCGATCAGTGCTCGCGCAAGCTGCTGCGCGGCCTGCCAGATCGTCGCCGGTCGGTTGAAAGCGGTGCCCCGCCTCGGCATTTCCTCGCGGCGGACAAGCCGTGTCCGGCCGCCATCGGCGATCACCAATCCACCACGGATCAGCGCGGTCAATGCCAGATTGCGGGCGTTCGCAACCAGAATGGCCTGCCCGCTCGGCTGCGCTTCCCAACCTGATTCCGCGAACCAGTCGAGCGCAAAGCGGGTTGGAAGATCGTAGCCTGCATCGTCATCCTTCCCGGTATCGTCCAGAACCTGATTGATCAGCGCGAGTGCAGTGCGAACGCTCATTTTCTCTCCGGAATACTCCAGCACTGCCGCATGCCGCGTGAATGCGGCCATGCCGGGCCCGATCGCCGACTGCGCCAGATCAACGGGGCCGATGCCGGCGGCACAGATCGCTGCGACGGCATCCGGCAATTCGCGACGCAGCGCCCGCATGAACGTTTCACGCTCGATTACGGGGCTATCCGCCGCGCGCCTCCGACACACCAGCACGATCGAAGAAGCGAGCGCATTCGTCCCCATGCCGATCATCCTGTTGGCGAGTTCCGTGCGCAGCGGCCAAGTTCCGACAATACTCAGTCCACTGTCTGCCACCGCTTGCAGGAACGATGCCCAGCCCGGAGACGCAATTCCATCCTTGCCTGCTTCCGACTGCTTGAAGGCATAGTAGATCGCCAGTGGCACGCGTTGCGAGGCGCTCTGCTGCATGGTTTGCAATGCCCGCGACATGCCGCTGTTGAAGAATGCCGCTGCGCCGGCTTTGCCACCATGCCGATACGGTGTCGCGACCAGTTCCGCGTCCTTCGGCGTCACTGCGGTGGCAAGCAGGTCGGTCCACACCGCACCCAGTGTGCGACGCAGCCACACGTAGAAGAAGTCAGACAGATCCGCGTACCCGATATTGTCGTAATAAGGCGGATCGGTGTTGATCGCGGCGGCATGCACAGCGGGCCAGCCCTGCGCTGCTTCCTGGCGGCGGACCACCCCCGCTTCTGCCTGATCCGGGACGCCTTCCAGACTCTCCGCCGTCCATTCGACGGCACCGGCAAACGACCCCGTGCCGTGCAGCAGCATGTTCAGTTCGGCAAAATCCCACGTCATCTGGATGGCTTGCCGGGCAAAGGTCGGGCGAGTCGAATCACGCTCGGTGAACCAGGTGCAGATCGACGATCCCCGATCCGCCAGCTTCGATAATGCGAACGCCAGATAGGTCGCCACCGCATCCGCATAGGCGCTCGCGCCTTCGCCACCGTCGTTCAATGGCGCCGCATCGGATGCCAGGCCGGCTGCAACGGCGTCGTGCTCCACACGCTTTCGCGCCTCCTGCACCAGATCGGAGAAAGTGGCGAGTGCAACAAGCTGACGCGGAGTGAACAGGTCTTTGAAATGCGCATACCCGTAATCCGGCGGCGCGAACCAGCGCGGATTTCTGGGCAGCTTCTGATCGAGCTCGGGCAGCTCGGTGCGATCCACCTCCGCGACCGTCGCATGGAACTCGGTTGACGCCAGATAGCGCCGACCCTTTTCACCTTCAACCGCCAGCGCAAGCAGGCGGTACCGCATCCGTCCGGCCTTGCCCTCGCGCTTGATCCACTCCGCCGAAATTGGCGAGCCGGTGAGCAGACAGCGGAAGCTGGCGCCACGCGACGTCTTGGTCCCTTGTTTCGCGCGGGCAGCCTGATCCGATGGGAGCGTGCCGCCGTGCACCGTGAACTCGTAGGTGGCCGCCGTCCGATCGATCTTCGGCTCGATCCAGGCCTGCTGGCGCTTTTTCGTGGACAACATGAAGGTCGAAACCAGCGGCACGTGTGCCGCTTTGGCCGCGGGGTCCGGCGATCGCACGGTGCGCGCCCAGAGCCATGCAACGACGGTTGCTTCCCGCCCATCCGGCAGCGTCGCCTTCGGATACAGGTGCCCGATCCGCCGCTCCGCCTCTGCGCGTATCCACCGGCCGTAGTAACGCACGTCGTCGGCCAGACTGCGCGCAGCTGTCCACCGTTCCGCGACCAACTCGGGACGGTCGCGGCTTTGCGGGTTCACCGGTGCCTGCCCACAAAATCGAGGCGGCACCTCGACCAACGCCTTCGAGATCAGTGTCGCCACGGGATTTAGATCGGACCCGAACACTCGCAGCCCCAGTCGCTGCGCCTCCAGCAGCGTGGACCCGCCGCCGCAGAACGGATCACGCACCGGCGGCGCATACGCCAGCAGATAGCTTCGGACCGTGTCCGGATTGGCTGCCGGCGGTGGCTCTTCGCCGCGACCCCAGGCCACCGAGCGCGCGATCTCCCACCGCGCCTCATTCAGTATCGTTGCGTCCTTCGCTGCCTCCCACGGCGTCAGCCGCGCGATCAATTCATGGAGCCGGCGACGTTCGGTTTCCTGCGCGGCCTCGCCTGGGAACCTGTCCGGCCAGGAAGACGGATCGTCCACCAGTTGCGCGAACAGCACCGCACGGCACGCCGCAAGCGGCCGCCGTGCCCACCACAGATGCAATGTCGAAGGATGTCCGTGCCGGATCGATTTTTCCCGAGCCGCGGCGGCATTGATTGCCTCCAGCGGGATCGAGACCTCGATCAGTTTTCTGCACGGTCGCTGTTCGACCATGCGGTCGTGTCGCCCTCCTGGCTGGAACCGCGCGTCTTGCGCAGCGCAGTTTCACCAGCCCAGGCGCTAACACCCGGTTAAGTCGCTCATTCTTTTTCGCCCCGCTTGCGGGAACGGCCACCCCCAAACAACGCCGTCAACTCAGCCGACAGCCCGATCGCCGGCTTCGGGTCCGGTCGTCGGAACGTCCCCGCCGTTGCCTTGTGCAGCCGCAATGAAACGAGCACCTCCGCCTGACGCACCGCCGCCGCGACCCCATCTACCAGCGGCACCGGCACACGGGCCGCGATTCGTTCCGCCAGTCCGGCGAGTGGCGCGCCGCCCAGGATCACCACATCGGCCTCATCGTCCGCCACGACGCGGCAGCACAATGCGATCAGCGGTGCTTCCAGTTCCTCGGCAACCCCAGTTACATCGGCAAACGCATCCTGCACGCAGCGTATCGCCGCCAACCGGGAGGTCAGACCGTGATATTCCACGCATTCGCGGTACCACGGCCCCAGCGCCGCGGCGAACGTCACGATCGCGAAGCGCCGACCGAGCATGCACGCCGTCAGCATCGCGGCCTCCGCCAGCCCGATCACCGGTACCGGCATCAATTCGCGCGCACCGCCCAGTCCCGGATCGCCGAAAGCCGCAACAATCGCCGCATTGCAGCCGCCGCCGTGCTCCGCCATCAGTTCCAGCGTCGTCCGCCCGGCAACCGCCGCATCGGCGCGCGTGGCGATGTATGGCACGCCGACCTTCCCCGTCACCGCCACGATCTCCGTGCCCGGCGATGCCGCCGCACGCGCCACCGACGCGATCCGCTCGGTCATCGCCTGCGTCGTGTTCGGATTTGCCAGCAGCAGCCGCATGCGGTCAGGATGACGGGCCGGTGCGGCGTTGTCCATCGCCGTCGGCAATTCACGGGAGGCCGCCATGACCGCATCCATCATCCGTGGCCGGCACGTCATCACCCGCACGCTCGACCGTTTCCGATGGGAGCAGATCGACGATGGCGCGGTTCTGCAAGACAACGGCGTGATCACCGCGATCGGCCAGTTCACCGAGATCGCCGCGCTGCACCCGGACCTGCCGGTCATCGGCACGGGGCAGGAAGTGGTGCTGCCCGGCTTCGTCAACGGCCACCACCACATCGGGTTGACGCCGGTTCAGCTTGGATCGCCGGACATGCCGCTGGAACTATGGTTCGCCACCAGGCTGGTGGTCCGCGATGTCGATCCCTATCTGGACACGCTATACTCCGCCTTCGAGATGATCGCGTCCGGTATCACCACCGTGCAGCACATCCACGGCTGGGCTCCGGGCGGCCCGAAGGAAGTCGAGGCGCGCGCCGATCAGATCATCCGCGCCTACGAAGACGTCGGCATGCGCGTGTCCTACTGCTACGGATTACGCGACCAGAACCATCTCGTGTATGGCCCGAACGACGAATTCATGGCGCGCGTGCCCGCCGAGATCCGCCCCGCGCTGACACGTCACTTCGCGCGGTTTCAGCTCGACGCGGCCGGGTCGATTGCGCTGTTCGAAACGCTGCATGCGAAGCACCACCACAAGCCGCGTGTGAAAATCCAGCGCGCCCCAGGCAACCTGCACTGGTGCTCGGACCACGCTCTGGAGCTGCTCGCCGCCACATCCGAACGGTACGACGCACCGTTGCACATGCATCTGGTCGAAACCGCCTACCAGAAGGAATATGCGCGCCGGCGAAGCGGCGCCACGGCGGTCGATCACATCGCCCGTTTCGGACTACTCGGCCCGCGCATGACGCTGGGCCACGGCGTCTGGCTCAATGACAGCGACATCGACCGCATCGCCGAGACCGGAACCCATATCTGCCACAACTGCAGCTCCAATTTCCGGCTCCGCTCCGGCATCGCGCCGCTGAACCGCTTCGCGGCCAAGGGGATCAATATCGCGATCGGTCTGGATGAGGCCGGCATCAACGACGATCGCGATATGCTGCAGGAAATGCGCATGGTGCTGCGCACACATCGCGAACCCGGCATGGACGACCGCGTCCCGACGATGGCCCAGGTGCTGCACATGGCAACCGAGGGCGGCGCACGCACCACGCCATTCGGAGCCCAACTCGGCACGCTGGAACCAGGCCGCGCCGCGGACATGGTGCTAATCGACTGGAAATCGGTCAGCTATCCCTATTTGGATACCGAAACCCCAGTTCTGGACGCCATAATCCAGCGCGCCAAGTCCGAAGCCGTGCGCACCGTTCTGGTCGCCGGAAACGTGATTTACGAAAGCGGTCGTTTCACACGGATCGACCGCGATGCTGCCCTGCAACAGCTATCGGAGATGCTGCAGCGCGACCTGACCTCTGAGGAGCAGGAGCGCCGCCGCCTATCAAAGCTGATCCTGCCGCATGTGAAGGCGT
Organism: Acetobacteraceae bacterium; assembly: GCA_035475215.1. Taxonomy (GTDB): domain Bacteria; phylum Pseudomonadota; class Alphaproteobacteria; order Acetobacterales; family Acetobacteraceae; genus DATDIC01. Next base: position 7,776 of record DATIMO010000335.1, read on the forward strand.
TCTACGACGCCTATTTCGATCCGCAGCAGCACCAACCGCATTATCGACAAAGCTCGCGCGCCTGAAACTGGACGTCGCACAGTTGAGACTGGTGTGGTTAAATTCGGCAATCGCTTTCCCGTTCGGTCAGCCAGCTCGCTGGCTGACCGAACGGCGCTGGCCACAACGCCCGGCCGGCCGTCGAACTTGCTCCGCGCGATGGGTTGGCCGCCATTCCCGAAGAAGAAGTCTCGCTGACGAGGCAGAAGAGCCGGCAGACCCGCCAAGTCTGCCGGCTCGGCGTGCGGCACTTCATGCGGGCGCTTGGGTTCTCCCGCTGTGCCCGACACGTGGCCAAGTCTCGCTGCTCAGACAACCGTGATATGATCTGTGACTTCCGTTGAAAAGCCTGTGTTCGAACTGCCGCCGAAGTGAAGCGTATGCTGACCAGGCGCAAGTCCCTGAACCATCAGCCAATAGCCCGAGGATTTGCTCGGAGACAGATCGGTGCCCGGTGGTGCTCCAAGTTGCTCTATCAGGCTGCTAGGCCGTGGCGCCCCCATAGAGAAGAAGTCCGTTCTAACAAGATCCGATTGCAGATTCTTCACAGCGATTCCGTCGATCTCGGCAAACAGCCCGTTAACTGACTTTTTGAAATCCGACATGGCCTTATTCTCGACATTCTTGGGGTCGAGGGTATCAAACTGATTCAGGATCGGAATAAGCAGGGGTTTTCCGGCGGGAACGTCAAAGGTTCGCTCGGCGGGCCCACCGAAAGTTCCCCCAATGAAGAACACCGGGCCGAAGTTATCCGTACCAGCGAATGAACCCGTATTATCGAGCAGGGGATTGTGGTTCGCTGGAGCTTGCAAGGCCCATGTCCACCAGTTTTCGGTCCATTCTGCAATAGTTTTGCCGTCAACCAGTCCCTTTTCGATCGTGAAGTCTGCCATCGTTGAGCTCCCTAGTTCCTCATGTTGTTTGTTCCGCGCCCATTATGCTGTGGGGCGCCCTTATGATTCCCCTCAGTCACGCTGGGGACGCCATCGGTTTGCCTTTCTCAATCACGAGAGTGATCGCGACCTTGGTTTTCATAGCACTGGCCTTTCCCCCGGCATGCGGGGTTTCCGGCGGCACCTGGAAGGCGTCGCCGGGCTTCAGCTCACGCGTCGGCTGCCCTTGGATCGGCAGTTCCAGACTGCCCTCCAGGATGTAGCCGGACTCGATCCCCGGATGCGTGTGCCGGACAACGACCACCCCCGGCTCGATGGTTGACTCCGCAATTATTGTCACATAGCCCGGCATCGGACCGTCCGTCTGCGACAGGATTTTCCTTGTAACGCCGGGGGTCGTTCCTGGCGGAGTGTTCTGCGCCGATACACCCGTCGCAACCAGCCCCGTTGCTGCACAGATTGCACAGTATGCAAATCCGGCAAAACCGCGCCGTGTCAACATAGCGATAGCCTCCCAAGTCTGGTTCGTAGGCAAAGGAAAACGAGTCGAAGCGTACGGCG
>DATIMO010000336.1:0-6870 GCA_035475215.1 Acetobacteraceae bacterium
GAGACGGAGCGGCTCAAGTCTCACCCCACGTTCAGCTTCGGCGACATCCAGGCAATGATCCCTGGTCTGACGTTCGGGGCCGGCTTTGTCCTGCACGTCCGCAACGGAGCAATCGAGTTTCTTGAAGGTTATTCGTACGAAGAGCCTTGGCCTGAGAGTGTCTCCGGCTTCGTTCTGCGCGCTGATGAAGGGTTGTCAGATATCAAGGCCGATACTCTACGGGAGATTACCAAGAAAATGCACTCGGCGGCCACTGCCTGATGTCTTTCGCGGATCAGTCAAAACTGAAGTGGGCCGTGGGCGCACGCCGGAAGCAGGCGGCGGAGTAGCGAGCTTCGGCTCGAATTGTTGGTAGCGGCGGCGTATACTACGTTACAGTAGTACGGGAATGCGCCACAATGGTCATGCCGGTATCAGTCCGCCTCGACGAGGACGTGAAAGACGTGCTGGAACAGGAAGCGCGGCAGCGTCACATGGGGTTGTCCAGCTATCTGCGGCTGATCGCATCCGAAGCGGCCGAGCGGGTGCGGCGTGAGCGTATCCTTGAACAGAGCAAGGCCGTTGGGGCCTATGTTGCCCAATCCGAACAGGCACGGGGCTTCTACGAGGATTGGGGCTCGCTGCTGACGCCGGATAGCAACTGACGCTTGGGCCGGTTTCACGCCGGGCACATCGTCGTCGCTGGCTGGCGCGACGCTTTGCCGAAGGAACCCAACAAGCTGCGGCCGGCAATTATCGTCGAGGACGACGGGCTGTTCGCTACCAGCTATCCCAACGTGATCCTGGTGCCCTTGATCGAGGATGTGCGTTTGGCGATTGCCGACCTCGCAATGCCGATCGACCCGACCCCGGAAAATGGGTGCACCAAGCCGTGCTGGGCGCTATCGCATTGCGTGGCGACGACATCTTCGGCGCGTCTGTCGCCGACCCGGTCAGCCATCACGCCAGAGCAGCTCGCTCGGATCAGACGCCAGGTTGCGGTGGCGATCGGGGTAAAGTGATAAGAACCCTCACTGCACGAGTGGTAGAGGTGAGCAGCTTTATACCAACGAGCGATAACATTGACCCCCGCCGCCAATAGTTCCGGCGTTGGGACGCCAACTAACCCGTATTTCTCACCGGAGCCATCCGGACGGGTCGACTTGGCAAGCGATTTGGGTCCAACACAAAGTTCACGAAGGGCACCAAGGAAACCGGAGTCTTCGTGATTTTCGCGAGCTTTGTTTTGAACAAAAGCACGGGGTCGCTTCAGTGCGAAGCGCTGGGGTGCATCAATCGCCGCGTGACTGATAGTCGGCCACCGCTGATCGCACGCGAGGGCGCATTACGTTGACGAATGTGTTCACCCGCTCAGCAAGCCACGCGAACCCCCTCTTTCGGACCTCCGCCTGCTCAAGAGGCCCGACCTTTCGTGAGTCGGTGATACGCGGCCGGCCCTGGTATTCAATCACCCTGGCGCTTCCTCCCAACTGGTCCTTTACCACGCGCCAGTCGTCGGCAATCGCCTGCATCGCGTACTCGCCGGCACTGTTCCTCGAAGATGATAGGAGGACACCAAGCTCGTCGCGGTGCACATTACGATACACGGTCAGCCAACTGCTGCCACCCGGAGCGGGAAGGGAGAAGGCAAGATAGCCTTGGCGTGCGGGTCTTGGTTTCGTCTGTTCCGGATCGTCCAGTTTGAGGTCGGCAAGAAATTCTGCCCAGAATCGCTGCTGCTCATCAGCAAGCGCAGCACGTTCGGGGTCGGCCTCGGTCATCGCCCCTGAGTCCTGACTCTCCTGGAGCGCATACCCGTCCGGCAGCGCAACGACTGTGCGGATGACTATCTCGGTTCGCGCCAGCACCCGTGGCGCTACCAGGCGGGACCCATCGGGCATCACATAGATGGGCAGTTCAACCAGCCCCAGAGAGAAATGCAGGCCGGCGTGCATCTGCAGGTACTCGGCAATTGCCTCCACGCCCTCGCGGATGCCGTCGCCGACAATCAGAAGCAGGAATCGCCCGCGACGGAGATTCGTGGTAAGCGCATCATTGAACTGCACTTCGTCAACCCCCGGATTGACCGACCGCACTATTTCTAGCAGCGGGTTGCCGTTACGTTTGAGACGACGGCTCACCTCGCGTTGCAGATCGGATGACGACCAACGGCTAAGCTCCTTGGCATAATCCAGAATTTGACCGACGACCTCGCGCCGTCCCTCCGGGTTGCGCCAGAGCTTGCACTCGACAAGCACGGGCAGTCCGGACGGCGTCACCAGGAAATTGTCGATCGGGCCGGCAGGCGTGCCGAGCTCAGTACAAATCGGCACCGGGCCTGAAAACATCGGGTCGATCTCGGCAATGGGCAGGCACGCCGGATGAGCATGGATGAGCGCCTGAATATCGGACTCGCTCACAGAACCGTTTTGCGGACTGAGCGGCATCACCGGGACCGCGCCCCCGCCGTCCGATATCAGCAGAAGCGGAACACAGTGTTGCCTGATGGTCATATCGGCCTCTTGTCCATTCCGATCGTACAAGAATGCCCTCGCCTGACACCGCCATTGGGACAAGCTGTGCCATTCGCTTCATGCGCGGTCTTGCATCCTGGCCTGAAATCGACAGACATGCCCGCCGTGCTGACAGTCACCGATGACGAAGCGGATATCCGCCTCGACCGCTGGATCCGGCGCCACTTTCCTGGACTGCCGCAAAGCGCGATCCAGAAGTTGTGCCGGACCGGGCAGGTGCGGGTGGACGGCTGTCGCGCGGAAACAGCGACCCGCCTGGTGCCCGGACAGACGATCCGCGTCCCACCGATGCCGGCCCGGCCAACCGCACCGAAACACCCAGAGCCCGACGCCGAAGCCGCTCGGGACTTGCAAAAGCTGGTGCTGTATCGTGACGATCTGGTGATCGTGCTGAACAAGCCAGCCGGCCTTCCGGTGCAAGGCGGCCCGGGGATCACCCGGCACCTGGACGGCCTGCTCGATGCGCTGCGGTTCGGGGCCGAGCGTCCTCGGCTGGTGCACCGTTTGGATCGCGACACGTCCGGCGTTCTGCTGCTGGCCCGCACGCCGGGAACCGCCGCGAAACTGGCGGCGGCGTTTCGCGGCCGGGACATCGAAAAGACGTACTGGGCCGTAGTCGCCCGTCGGCCGATCCCCCCTGAGGGACGCATCGACCTGCCCCTGAGGCGGATCGGCGGCGCGCGGGGAGAACGCACAGCGCCGGCGGAACGGCACGATCCCGAGGCGGCTCGGGCGATCACCGAATTCCGCACCCTGGACCACGCCGGAAAGCTCGCCTGGCTGGAGCTGTCGCCGCTGACCGGACGCACCCATCAGCTTCGGGTGCATTGCGTCGCGATCGGCGCGCCGATCCTGGGCGACCTGAAATACGCTGAGCCCGACCAGAACGGTGCGTTCGCGGCCACTGTCTCGGGGCTTTCATCGACGCTGCATCTGCACGCGCGGGCGCTTCGCCTGCCCCATCCCGCGGGCGGAACGCTGGTGGTCGAAGCCGACCTGCCGCCCCACATGGCGGAGACGTTTCGCACGTTGGGCTTCACTGCCCGACCGGCCCAAAGGCCGCAGCGCAAACAGGAAAAAGGAGCGTCGTCCTGATCGATCGTCCAAGGCGCAAAAGGCGCTGGCTGCGTGGCACACTGATCGGACTGGCTGCGGTCGTCGGGGTGCTGGCGATTGCGGTCATAGTGCTGATCGCAACCTTCAACGCCGACAGCTACAAGCCACGCATCATTGCGGCGGTGGAGGCCGCCACCGGCCGAAAGCTGGCGCTGAACGGGCCGATCGGCCTCAAATTCTCACTGCACCCGACGATCGAAGCGAAGGACGTGGCGCTGGCCAACCCACCGGGTTTCTCGCGCCCGGACATGGCCCGGATTCAGGCGATCGATATTCAACTCGATTTGCTGCCGCTGCTCGGCCGGCGACTGCAGATCGGTCGGCTGGTGTTGATCGGGCCAGACATCCTGCTGGAACGAACCGCGGCGGGTGAGGTCAACTGGGGTTTCGGGCCGCACCCGGCGGCTCCTGCGATCCCTTCCGGCCAGCGCGCTCCGGGTGAAACGCGCCGCATGGCCCTGGCGGTAAACGATCTGCGCATCGAGAACGGCACCATCGCCTACCGCGAGGATCGGACCGGACACCTGGCCGCGGTCGCGCTGCGCACGCTGCAGGCCCAGGCGCGATCCGGCGCGCCCATGCACCTGACCGCCCAGGCCGTCGTGAACGGGCTTCCGTTCGCCGTTACCGCTGATACCGGTTCGATCGATGCACTGGAAGCGCCGCCGGCCGCCAAGGGGTGGCCGGTGAAAGCACATCTGACGGCGGCGAATGCCACACTCGATATCAGCGGCAGCGTGGCCCGGCCGCTGGAGGGTCACGGCTACGCGGTCACGGTGAACGGCACCATCCCCGATCTGGCGGCGCTGAAGCCGTTCGCCCCGAACGCCGGATTGCCGCCGCTGCATGCGGTCGTGCTGACCGCGCGAGTGGAAGATGCCGGCGGGTTTCCACGGATTTCGGGGTTGACGCTCCAGGCCGGTGAAGCGGACCTGACGACAGTGCTTCCCGGACTGAAGCTTGCCGCACTGAACGTCGCCGCTCCGGCGCTGGATCAACCGGTCCACGTGAAAGCAACCGGCAGCCTGGACAATGCGGCCCTCAGTCTGGTTGCGTCGGTTGGCGCTCCGTCCCGGCTGCTGACCGGCCAGCCAGCCGGCGTCTTTCCGATCGACCTGACCGCCGAGGCGGCCGGAAGCCAACTGACCGTCAAGGGCGGCATCGCCGATCCGGTGCGGCTGACTGGCCTGGACTTGGCACTCGGGGCGCACATTGCCGATTCCGCGGTCCTATCGCCGTTGGTTCGCCAGAAACTACCCACGCTGACGAATGCGGCCTTCGAGGGCCGGCTGACGGCGCCCAAGGGACTTGCCGGGCCGATCGCGTTGCAAGGCGCGAAGCTGACCTCGGCGCAGGGCGATGTGGCGGGAGACGTCAGCCTCGGCCTGCACCCGGCGGCGATTCACGCACGCCTGAAATCCGAGCGATTGGATGCCGACGCGCTGCAAGCAGGGTTGCGCGGCGGCGCAGCCCCACCCCGACCGGCGCCTCAGCCGCCGCCCGCGGGGCCCAAGGCTGCGCCGCGGGGCGGCCACGTGATCCCCGATACCAAGCTGCCGTTCGATCGCTTGCGCGGGGTGAACGCCGATGTCGAAATCGCGGTGATCGCACTGATCACCGGCGGCGAGACCTGGAAAGACGTTGCCGGGCATCTGGTCGTGCAGGGCGGGAAACTGCAATTGGCGCCGTTCAAGGCGACCTTGCCGGCCGGCCCGCTTGACCTCTCCCTCACCGTGGATGGGACTCAGCCAGCGCCTCCAGTTGCGGTCAAACTGCAAGCCCCGGCGGCATCGTTGCAGCAGCTTCTTGCGCTTGCCGGACAGCCGGGCTTCGCCAAGGGGACGCTTGATGTTCGCGCCGATCTGAACGGCGCCGGGGACACGCCGCATGCCATTGCCGCGACGCTCAATGGCACGCTTACCGCAACGATGACCGGCGGGGAAATCGAGAATCGGGTGCTGGAGGCGGCATTGGGATCCGTGATCGCGCGGGCGAATCCGATCGCCTTGCTGCAGAAGGGCAGCAGCAGTGAGATCCACTGCTTCGCCGCGCGGCTGACTGCTCATAATGGCGTGGCCACGTTGATCCCGTTCCTGCTCGGCTCCACCCTGATCACCGTGGACGGGACCGGGACCTTGAACCTTGGCACCGAGACGCTTGACCTGCACCTGCATCCGCAGGGGCGGATCGGCGGCACTGGGTTTGCGGTGCCTTTGACGGTAACCGGCGGCTTTGCCGATCCGCATGTGGCAATGAACGAGGCGGGTGCCGCGCAGACCGGGGTTGAGGTGGTGATCGGCGCTCTGGCCGGCCGGGGCGGGGTGAAGTTGCCGGGCGTTGCCGGGCCGTCCTGCGCTTCCGCGCTGGCCGAGGCGCGTGGAGAAACGGCTCCCGCCGCGGCGCCGCCCGCTGCCGGGCCTGCTGCTCCGGCAAAACCGACGCCCAAGACAGTCGACCCCGGCGCGTTGTTGCGCCAGTTGCTGCGTTGAACCGGTGAAGCGCTTCTGGGATGCCGCCACGGTCGCGGCGGACCACACCGGGTTCGCCGTGCTGCTCGATCGCCGGCCGTTGCGCCTGCCGGGCGGTGCGGTGCTGCGGATCGGCTCCGAACCGCTGGCGCGAGCGATCGCTGATGAATGGCAGACCGCAGGTCCGGAGATATCGCTTGCCGACACGCCATTGACCCGGCTTGCTGGCACCGCGCAGGAGCGGATCGCCCCGGATCCCTGGCCGACGGTCGATGCGATCGCCCGGTATGGTGAAAGCGACCTGCTGTGCTATCGCGCCGAGGCGCCCGAGATACTGGTGCAGCGGCAGGCTGCTTGCTGGCAGCCGTGGCTGGACTGGGCCGCCCTCGTTTTCGAGGCGAAGCTGCGGACCACCGCCGGCGTAGTACCGATCAAGCAGCATCGCACTGCAATCGCCGCGTTGCGCAAGGCGGTCGCTCGTTTCGATCCGTACCCCCTGGCCGGGCTGGGCGTGACGGTGCCGGCGTTGGGTAGTCTGGTCCTGGGCCTGGCCCTGGCCGAGCAGCGGCTGAATGCCGATCAGGCGCATGCGCTTGGGGCTTTGGATGAACTGTTTCAGGCCGAAAAATGGGGTGAGGATGCCGAGGCGGCGGCGCGCCGCGCCGGCATCGCAACGGATATTGCGCAGGCGGCCCGGTTCATGAACTTGGCGCAGGCAGGGGCAGTAGGCAGGGAGAGGTCATGAGCACCAAGCGCCTGGTCATTGCCGGACG
>DATIMO010000337.1:0-12954 GCA_035475215.1 Acetobacteraceae bacterium
TCGAGGATCCGACCAGGACAAACGCGCCGCTGGTCAGGCGATCGATCACCGCCAGCGCGTCAGCCGTCCAGATGCCGATCGTGCCGTCCTCGAACCGTCCGGCACTGCTGCCGTGGCCCGAATAGTCGAAGCGCAGCGTGGCTTGGCCGTTCGCGGCGCAATACGCCGCGAGATGAGTCGCCTTGTCGCCGGTCATGTCGCTGCGAAACCCGGGAAGGAACACAACCGTGGGGCTGCGCCCATCGGTCACGGCATAGGCCAGTTCCACCCCGTCGCCGCGATCCAAGCGTCCGGTCTGCTCCATTCTTCCTCTCAGATGCCGAAGAAAATCCAATCCAGCGCCCGCGTCAGATTATCGCGAAATTCGCGCAATGAGCCGAGGGGTTGGCGTAGATGCAGGTTCATCAGCGTACCGAGTAGTGGGAGGGCGACAATGTAATCCGCCCCTTCGTGGCGAACCGTCCGCCTCATCGCTTTGCGCGACGGCATCGGCTGTCCAATCATCGAATGGACGGCCGTAGAGGGCGACATACGCCGCCACACGTTGCATCGCGTCCAGCAATTCGATTTTGACTCGCTCGCGTTCCAACTCGACGAAAGCCTTCGCGATGGCGTCTTCCGCAGTGCGCGAAAGATTGATTCCGGCTGCGGCCGCCTTGGCCGCCAGATCCGCATTGAGCGTGATGCTGACGGTCTTGCGCCGGGCATTCAGGTCATAGAGGGGCGTACGCATTCTGCCGGACCAAGGGTATTCGAACCCCTGGAGGATGACATGGGTCAAAACCCGCGTCACCGGGCAGTCGGCGGTTAGCCTCCGCCGCCGCCTAGTGGGATATGCAGCAGAATGCCCGGGACCGGCTCGATCGGATGCGTCCCCTTGGTCATGAAATAGAACAGGTTGCCGTGCGGCGGGGTGCGGCAATAGCCGCCCGGGCAGGGATCCAGCCCGACGGACCCGAGCGAAACACTCGGTCCAGGTCGGTGTTGTAGGCCTTGCGGCGGCACCGAGAGGTCGAAACGCGCCTGTGCGGGGCCCGACCACAAAACAACGCCGACCAGGACTGAACGGGTCAGGCCGCAAATGACGCGATGGGCTATGCCGAGTGCTCCGGCAAAATTCGGCTTGGCCACTCTAGAGTCTAGAACGGCGCTCGTCGAACCTTCTCGCGGTTTGATCTAACCGTGTAGCTGGTTGACTCGGAAAGCCAACGAGCTGGAAGCCCACCAGCGCGGGTTCACCCAGCAGCTCAACCCCAACTCGCATCTGCTGCGGACCGGGCTGTCGCGCCTTGCCGGCGCGCAGAGGGCCCACATCACGCTTGCCAGGATCCCGCCCGGACATGACTCGTTCGCCGATCACGCGCACCTGATCGAAGAGGAATGGCTCGTACAGCATGTCCAGACGCGGCATCGCCGACATCGACGGCCAGCAGCATCAGGTCGGGCCCGGTGATTTCATGGGCTTTCCGGCCCCAGCGATTGCCTATCTGCTGCACAATCCGTTCGACACCGAACTGGTGTACCTCACGGGCGGAGAGGCAGTGCCGCTCGACGTGCTCGATTACCCGACGCTTGGCAAACGCTTTCTGCTCATCTACGGCAACGGGGTGCCCGAGTTTTATGAGCTGGCCGAGCCGACAAAGCCATTCCGACCGGTGTGACGCGAAGGAGCGACGCAATGCGTACCCAGGCCGAGAAAGCAGCAGCCTTTCGCGCACTGCTCGCGCGGGTGCGTGCCGCGGCCGATCTCGCCCATTCCCTGCCCGTGCCGTTCCTGCTCACCGCCAGGGCCGAGAACCTGCTGCACGGTCGCAACGACATGCCCGATCCGATCCATCGGCTGCAGGCCTATGCCGCGGCCGGCGCGGACGTGCTGTATGCACCCGGACTGCGCAACGTGGCCGAGGTCCGTCAGGTGGTCGACGCCATCGATCGACCGTTCAACGTGGTCACCGGCTGGCTCGATCCTGACATCACGGCATCGCAACTCGCCGAAGCCGGCGCCAAGCGGATCAGCGTCGGCGGCGCGTTGTGCCGACTTGCCATGGCGGCGTTCGCCAATGCGGCACGCGACATGCAGCAGCAAGGCTCATTCGCCTGGATGCGGGACATGATAGGCATTACGGAGATGCGGCGGATGTTCCGGAATCAGATCACCTGAAAACATGCCTCCGCAGTACGCCCGCTCCCCCACAATCCTCCAGGTCCTCCCTTCGCTCGTTACCGGAGGCGTCGAACGCGGCACGATCGAGATCACCGAAGCCATCGCCGAAGCCGGCTGGACCGCGCTTGTTGCCAGCGCCGGCGGGCCGCTTGAGGCGGCGATCGAGCGCGCCGGGGGGCGCCATCTCAACCTTCCGCTCCACACAAAGAACCCGCTTGCCATTCTGCACAACGCCAACCGCCTCGCCCAGCTGATCCGCAGTCATGGCGTGGACATCGTGCACGCCCGTTCGCGCGCCCCCGCCTGGTCGGCGTGGCTCGCCGCGCGACGTACGGGCGCGCATTTCGTGACCACCTACCACGGAGCTTACAACGAGGACCTGCCGTTCAAGCGTCGCTACAACGCGGTGATGGCCAAGGGCGAGATCGTCATCGCCGCCAGCCGCTTCATCGCCGGGCTGATAACCGCCCGCCATGGCACCAATCCTGCGCGCATACGCATCATTCCGCGCGGGGTCGATCCCGCGGTGTTCGACCCCGCGGCGATCGCGCCTGAACGAACGGCGCGGCTGCGTCGGAACTGGAAGCTTCCTGACGGCGCCCAGGTGGTGCTGCTGCCTGGCCGCCTCACCGGTTGGAAGGGGCAGCGCGTGTTGCTGGATGCCATCGCCCGGCTGCCGCGCCGGGACATCATCGCCGTGCTGGCCGGCTCCGACCAGGGGCGTGCAACCTATAGCGCCGGCTTGCATCGCCAGGCCGAAGCGCTGGGCATCGCCGACCGCGTTCGATGTACCGGCGATTGTGACGACATGCCGGCCGCCTTGCTGCTCGCAGACATTGTCGTGCACGCCTCCACCCAGCCCGAAGCCTTCGGACGCGTCGTGATAGAGGCTCAGGCGATGGGCCGGGCGGTCATAGCATCGGACGTCGGCGGCCCGGTCGAAACCGTGGAGCACGGTGTCACTGGCTGGCGGGTCCGTCCCGGTAACCCGCAGGCGCTGGCGGGAGCAATCGAGCGGGTGCTGGCGATGGCGCCCACCGATCGGGCCGCAATCGGCGCCCGCGCCCGCGCGGCGGTGCTGTCCCGCTGCACTACCCGCGCAATGCAGGACGCTACCCTGGCGGTGTATCGGGACGTGCTCGGTTGTGGGAACGGGCAGGGGGAGCGGCCCGGCCACTGTACCGCGGCAACCAGGGTTGCGGACGCCCCCGGGTAACGCCATAGACACCGCATCCACAAGGAGCCAGCGTCCATGCCCGCCATCACCCTGCCCGACGGATCCGTGCGCCGTTTCGACGCGCCGGTCACCGGCTCGGCGGTTGCGGAAGCGATCGGTCCCAGCCTGGCCCGCGCTGCGTTGGCAATGAAGCTGGATGGCCGCCTGGTCGATCTCACCACCAGCATCGACCACGATGCCGCGGTGGTGTTCGTCACCCGCCGCGACCCCGGGGCGCTAGAGCTGATCCGCCATGATGCCGCGCACGTGTTGGCCGAAGCGGTGCAGTCGCTCTACCCGGGCACCCAGGTGACGATTGGGCCGCCGATCGAGAACGGTTTCTATTACGATTTTGCCCGCAACCAGCCGTTCACCCCGGAGGATTTCGCCCCCATCGAGGCCAGGATGCGCGAAATTATCGTCCGTGGGGCCGCGTTCCGCCGCAGCGTCATGCCGCGTGACGCCGCCATCGAATTCTTTAAGAACAAGGGGGAAAAATACAAGGCGGAGATCATCCAGGATCTGCCACGCGATGAGACCATCAGCCTGTATTCCCAGGGCGCGTGGATCGATCTCTGCCGCGGCCCGCATATGCGCACCACCGCCGATGTTGGTCCCGCGTTCAAGCTGATGAAGGTTGCCGGGGCGTATTGGCGGGGCGATCACCGCAATGCCATGCTGTCGCGCATCTATGGTACCGCGTGGCGCGACCAGAAGGAGCTGGAGGCGTACCTCCATATGCTGGAGGAAGCAGAACGGCGCGACCACCGCCGCATCGGCAAGGAAATGGACCTGTTCCATTTCCAGGAAGAGGCCGCCGGCAGCGTGTTCTGGCATCCCAAGGGCTGGAAGCTGTACCGCAACGCTGAGGACTACATGCGCCGCCGGCTGGATGGCGCCGGATACCAGGAGGTGCGCACCCCGCAATTGCTTGACCGCGTGTTCTGGGAACGCTCCGGCCACTGGGAAAACTACCGGGAGCACATGTTCATCGCGCGCGTCGAGGACGAGGAGAAGACCCTGGCGCTGAAGCCGATGAATTGCCCATGCCACGTGCAGGTATTTCGGCAGGGGGTGCGGTCCTACCGCGAATTGCCGCTGCGGCTGGCGGAGTTCGGATCATGCCACCGCTATGAACCGTCCGGCGCGCTGCACGGCTTGATGCGGGTGCGGGCGTTCACCCAAGACGACGCGCACATCTTCTGTACTGAAGCACAGATCGCGGGTGAAACCGCACGTTTCGTGGAGCTGCTGGGCTCGATTTATGCTGATTTCGGCTTTCCCGATGTGCGTATCCGGTTCGCCGACCGCCCGCCGATGCGCACCGGCAGCGATGCGGTCTGGGATCAGGCCGAAGGCGCGCTGCGGGAGGCCTGCAGTATCGCAGGGGTGGAATATGAACTGAACCCGGGCGACGGCGCATTTTACGGTCCCAAGCTGGATTTTCATCTGCGGGACGCCATTGGGCGCGAGTGGCAGTGCGGCACGTTGCAGGTCGATTTCAACCTGCCCGAGCGGTTGGACGCCGAATACGTGGGAGAGGACGGCGCCCGCCACCGTCCGGTCATGCTGCACCGCGCCATCCTGGGCAGTTTTGAACGGTTCCTCGGGGTGCTGATCGAGCATTATGCCGGCCGCTTCCCGCTCTGGCTGGCGCCCGTGCAGGTGGTCGTGGCGACCATCGTTTCCGATGCGGACCAGTATGCACGGGAAGCGGCCGAGGCATTCCGCCGGGCGGGACTGGAGGTCGCGCTCGACCTGTCGAACCAGAAGATCAACGCCAAGGTGCGCGAGCATTCGTTAGCGCATGTACCGGTGTTGGCAGTGGTGGGGCGCCGGGAGGCGGAAAACGGTACCGTGGCGCTCCGACGTCTGGGAGTTGAGGCGCAGCAGATGGTTCCGCTGGATCGGGCCGTGGCCGATCTTGCGGTCGAGGCAACCCCTCCCGATCTCAAGCGTACCAGCCAGACCGAGCGTGGCTCGACTTGATCCGTAACTCTTGATCCCGGAAGGGCGGATCGGCCAGACTGCGGCCGGCCGTTACGCATGAACAGCAACAGGAGAAGACCATAGCCCGAGGACCAATGCCCGCCCCGCCGACGCGCGACGGGCCCCGCGTCAATGAGGAGATCCGATCCACCCAGGTGCGACTGATCGACCAGGATGGCGAAATGCAGGGCGTCATGAGCGTCCGCGATGCCCAGCAAAGGGCCTACTCTGTCGGACTCGATCTGCTGGAGATCAGTCCGAACGCCGACCCGCCGGTGGTCAAGATCCTGGATTTCGGCAAGTTCAAATACGAACAGCAGAAAAAGAAGAACGAAGCCAGGAAGAAGCAGAAGGTCATCGAAATCAAGGAGATCAAGGTCCGCCCCAATATCGACGAGAACGACTATCAGGTGAAGATGCGCGCCATGAAGTCGTTCATCGAGGAAGGCGACAAGGTCAAGGTGACGCTGCGCTTCCGCGGCCGCGAAATGGCCCACCAGGAAATCGGGGTTCGGGTGCTGGAACGCATTCGGACCGACATGGACCCGCTGTCCAAGGTGGAGCAGATGCCGCGAATGGAAAACCGCCAGATGGTCATGGTGCTGACGCCGCGATAGACCTTCTGCGTCCCGACCAATATGGTCCGTCATGCCCGGGCTTGTCCCACTGCTGTCCGGAATAGAAATGTGTGGACGCGGCGCATGGCTTGGATTCGACTGGGTTTTGCAAGCCCACAGCGAATCGAAGCTCGGAGAGCCCAAGCCATGCCGTTCCAGCCTACAGTACTCGGCCAACTGATGCGCGAGATTTCCCGCGGTGTGTTCCGTCAGGCGGTGGTTGGGCGTGCCAAATGGGGCCTGACCGAGTGGGCCCACCTGGTCGCCTTGGTGGCGGCGCAGATGGCAGGCGCACGGTCGCTGCGAGACCTGGTGAATGTGCTCGGGCATCATCAGCACGCGTTGACGCATCTGGGTGTGGGACAGGTGCGGCGTGCGACGCTGGCGGATGCCAATGCGCTCCGTCCGACGGCGCCGTTCGAGGCGGTCGCCGCGCACTTGTCGGCGATGGTGGCACGGCTTGCGCCGACGCTGGGACGCGACGCGCTGCGGCTGATCGACGCGACCCGCATTCATGCCGGGCAACTGGTTCGCGAGTGGGCGGTCGACGGCGCCATCAAGCTGCACGTTGTGTTCGATCCCATCCTGGGGCGCACGACCTGCTTCGGCGTGACGTCGTCGCGGGTCAACGACATCACCATGGCCAAGGCGTTTCCGATCGAGACCGGTGTGACCTACGTGTTTGATCTCGGCTACTATGCCTATGCCTTCTGGGCTCGGCTGCAGGCGGCGAAGTGCCGGTTCGTGACGCGGCTGAAGGTCAACACCCCGGTTCGCGTGCTGCGCCGGCGTCGGGTTGCCAAATCGGCAAGTCATATCCTGAAAGACGAGATCGTGCAGCTGCCCACGCGCATCGCCTCGAATCGCCGCAACCGTATCAGGCGCCGGTGCGGCTGGTCACCGTGAAGATCAGCACTGGCCGGGTGCTGGTCCTGGTGACCAACGATCTGAAAGCAAGCGCTGCCGAAATCGCCGATCTCTACAAAGCGCGCTGGGAGATCGAACTGTTTTTCAAATGGATCAAGCAGAACCTTCGGCTGCAGCGCTTTCTTGGCAGCAGTCGGAATGCGATTACGCTGCAGATCCTTGCCGCGCTGATCGCCTTCTTGCTGGTTCGGCTTGCCCAGTTGCGCAGCCGCACCGTGTTGTCGGCTCAGGCTGCGTTCCGCCTGATCGGCGCCGCGGTTATGCAACGCCGGTCGTTGCATGCGCTGCTTCACCCGCCACCGGAGCCAATTGCGGCACCGTTGTGCGATCAATTCGTTCTTGGGTTTCAATGAGCCATTCCGGACAGCAGTGGGCTTGTCCCGGGCATCCACGTCTTCGAGCCGCAAAGAAGCCGTGGGTACCCGCTGACCCAGACGATACGCCCCGCTGCCCCTACAGCCGTCGCGGAATGTGCCGGCACACCACCGACGACGCCATCATCATCACGCCGCCCGCAACGAACACCGACGGCAGACTGAACACCGACAGCAACACCGCGCACACCGCCGGCGGACCAAGCTGCGCCACATCCCGGAAGCTGACGAACACGGTCGTCATTTCGGACCGCTCATACGGATGCACCGCCCGCAGGAACAGCAGGTTACCGGCGCCGTCGATGATCTCCACGCCGAACGCCGCGACGACCAGCAGGATTGCGCCCATCCACGGCACGCCGCTGACCAGGGCTGCGACGATGCTTAGTACGCCTCCGACCGCATAACCGGCCTGCAGCAAACGGCGCAGTCCGTACCGGCGGCCGAACCAACCCCAGAACGGCACCAGCCATATCCATCCGGTACCGATCGAAACCGCCACGCCGCCGGTTTCCGCCCCCAGCCCGGTCGTGACCGCAAAGATCGGCGTATAGACAAAGAACATGCTCCACCAGGATGAACGCGCTGCGGCGAGCGCCCATGCCAGCCGCAGCCGCGGTTGCGCGAAGAAGCGGCGCAGATAGCGTACGGGGCTTGGCGGTGGCCGGCGCATCGCCGCAAGCATCGCGTTCTCACCCAGCCGCAGCCACCAGAACAGGACCAGTACCGACAGCGCGGCGCCGCTGGCAATGGCAAAGGGCGCGGCAAATGCGACCTGGTGCTGCAAATACACGCCCAGCCACGGACCAAGTGTCCACGGGCCAGCACTCGCAAAAATCCGTAGCGGCTCGAAATGCCGCAACGCATGGCGTGGAATGTGATCCAGCAGATAAAGCTGACTGGTGATCTCGACACAGGCGAAGCCAAACGTGGTGAGCGCCAATCCCGCCGCCAATGCGGGCACCGAGTCGGACGCCAGCAGTGCGCCGCTGGCTGCGAGCGACAGCGCCCCCAGCGTGAACACAAAACGTCGCCGTATCAATCGCACCAGGAACGGAATGCTGAACCGCCCGGCTACTGCGATCAGCCCAGCGCCGACATACAGCAATGTCACAGCCCGGGCGGTGCCGAGCAGCTCAAGCGCCTCCAGCGGCACGACGGTTAGCAGTATGGCCTGGGCGACCGCCGGTCCGAAGAACAGACTTAGAAACGCTGCCGCCTGACGACGCGGCAGCGTGCCAATGGTCGCCGGAATTGCAGCAGATACGCTCAAGGAAACCGGACCCTCCGAATCGCGGCGAATCGCGACAGAATGGATATTATCCCACCAGCGCACTGCCAACGGCACGCGACGGCAACATGGTAGCATTGCGCCATTACGTTCGGCACGCGGTTTGCCCCAAGCCGGCGCACTGCGTCCTTGACCTTGTTCGCGTCCGCTGGTCCTCTTTCGCCCAGATCGCCAAACGCTCAGGGGAGGGCAAAATGCGTCTGAAAGTCCGTATGGCCGTCACCGCCCTGCTGGCCTCCTGCGCCGCGGTGCCGGCCATGGCCGAAACCATCACGGTCGCTACCGTCAACAACAATGACATGATCGTGATGCAGAAGCTGTCTTCGCAATGGGAGCAGCAGACCGGCAACAAGATCAATTGGGTCGTGCTCGAAGAAAACGTGCTTCGCCAGCGGGTCACCACCGATATCGCGACTGGTGGGGGACAGTTCGATGTCATGACCATCGGATCCTACGAGGCGCCGATCTGGGGCAAGCAGAACTGGCTGGTGCCGATCGACGATCTGCCAAAAAGCTACGATTACGATGACATCTTCAAGTCCGTGCGCGACGCGCTGTCTTCGGGCGGGCATCTTTGGGCCGTGCCGTTCTATGCCGAGAGCTCCTTCACGATGTACCGGAAAGACCTGTTCGATGGCGCGGGACTTTCGATGCCGGAACAACCCAAATACTCGGATATCGGGAACTTCGCGAAGAAGCTTACGGACCGCGGCAAGCAGCAATACGGCGTGTGCCTGCGCGGCAAGCCCGGCTGGGGCGAGAACATGGCGTATCTCGATACGGTAGTGAACACGTTCGGCGGGCGCTGGTTCGACGAGAAATGGAAGCCGCAGCTCGACACGCAGCCCTGGCACGACGCGCTGAGCTTTTATGTGGACCTGCTGCGCAACTATGGGCCACCTGGCGCCAGCTCCAACGGATTCAACGAAAACCTCGCGCTGTTCTCCACCGGCCACTGCGCGATGTGGATCGACGCAACCGTAGCCGCCGGTTTCGTCTCAGACGCCAAGACCAGCCAGGTCGCCGGGAAGGTCGGCTTCGCGCCGGCGCCGATCGCCAAGGTGCCGAACGGTGCGCACTGGTTCTGGGCCTGGGCGCTGGGAGTGCCAAAGAGTTCCCATAAGGCCAAGACGGCGAAAGCGTTCCTGGACTGGGCAACCTCGGCCGACTACATCAAGCTGGTGGCGAAGACCAACGGGTGGGTCCTGGTGCCGCCAGGCACGCGCAAATCGACCTACGACAATCAGGAGTACCTCGCCGCCGCGCCGTTCGCAAAACAGGTCGAGCAGGCCATCCAGACCGCGGACCTGCAGCACCCGACAGCACAGCCCGTGCCCTATACCGGCATCCAGTATGTCGCCATTCCGGAATTTCAGGCGATCGGCACCACGGTAGGCCAGTTGGTTGCCGCCGCACTGACCGGCCAGACCAGCGTGGACGACGCGCTGAAGCGGGCTCAGGCGCAGGTGACCTCGGCGATGCAGCAGGCCGGGTATCTTCAGTAAGGTCGCGGCGAGTGTCCGTCACCTCTCCGGCGCTTCAGCGTGGGCGTATCAGACGCGCCATGCGGGGAAAGGGCGGCGCGGTCAGCACGCTGCCGCTCGTCGCCCCTTCCGTCGTACTGCTGCTGCTTTGGTCTGTCGTTCCGTTGGTGATGACGATCTGGTTTTCTTTCCAGCGATATAACCTGCTGAACCCGCTGATCCACGGCTTTGCCGGCTGGAGCAACTATCGGTTCCTGCTGGCCGACCCGGCGCTGGTTTCTTCCCTCGTGGTTACGGTTGTTCTGGTCGCCGCGGTCCTGGTCATCACCATCGTGCTCGGCGCCGTTCTGGCCGCGGTTTTCGAAACCGGCTTTCCCGGCCGCGGGGTCGCGCGGGTGCTGATGATCTCTCCGTTCTTCGTCATGCCGACGGTCAGCGCGCTGATCTGGAAGAACCTGCTGATGCATCCGGTGAACGGGCTGTTTGCGGCAATTGCCCGCGGACTGGGCCTGGCGCCGCTCGACTGGTTCGCCGTAATCCCTTTGATCTCCATCATCCTGATCATCGCGTGGGAATGGCTGCCCTTCGCGTTCCTGATCCTGATGACCGCGCTGCAATCGCTGGATGAGGAGATTCTGGAGGCAGCGCGGCTCGATGGTGCGGGGCCGCTTGCCATCTTCCGCTACATTCAGATCCCCCACATGGGGCGCGCAATCAGCATCGTGGTAATGATCGAGACGATTTTCCTGCTTGGGGTGTTTGCCGAGATCTACGTCACCACTGCCGGGGGGCCGGGAATCGCGACCACGAATCTTGCCTTCCTGATCTATCAACGCGCGCTGCTCGCCTTCAATGTCGGGTCCGCATCGGCCGCCGGCGTGATCGCGATCATACTCGCCAACATCATGGCGGCGTTCTTGATCCGCACCGTGGCAAATCGGCTCGACGTATGAAAGGACATGACAAAAGCTTCCATCCGGTCGCCGCGGTGGTTGCATGGATCGCCGCGTTGCTGATGTTCTTTCCGATCGCCTGGATGGTGCTGGCCAGCTTCAAGACCGAAGCCCAGGCCGTGCAGACGCCGCCGGTGTTCTTCTTCCACCCGACGCTGGAGAATTATGCCGAGATTTTCGGGCGCGCGGACTACCTGACCTTTGCCATCAACAGCGTTGTGATCTCCGTGGCAGCCACGATCATCATGCTGGTCGTTGGGGTGCCTGCCGCATTCGCCATGGCGTTCTATCCGACGCGGCGGACCCGGGGCACGCTGCTGTGGATGCTGTCCACGAAGATGTTGCCGGCCGTCGGCGTGCTGGTGCCAATCTATCTGATCGCGAAAGACGCCGGCCTGCTCGATTCTTGGATCGCGCTGATTCTGATTTACATGCTCAGCAATCTGCCAATCGGCGTATGGATGCTGTTCACCTTCTTTCGCGAGACCCCGAAAGCAATCATCGAAGCGAGCCGGATCGACGGCGCGAACGTGTGGGATACTATCCGGCACGTGTTGCTTCCGCTCGGCGCGCCGGGGATCGCCTCGACCGCGCTGCTGTCGATCATTCTCTGCTGGAACGAGGCGTTCTGGAGCCTGAATCTGTCGGCGCATAACGCGGCGCCGCTGACCGCCTTCATCGCCTCCTTCTCGGCGCCGGAGGGATTGTTCTGGGCCAAGCTGTCCGCTGCGGCAACGCTGGCGACCTTGCCGATCCTGCTGTTCGGCTGGTTCAGCCAGCGCCAGTTGGTGCGCGGGCTGACGTTCGGCGCGGTGAAGTAGCAATGTCGGACGAAACGACCGCCATTCCGCTCCGCGCCGACACGATCGGCAAGTTGCCCGGCGCTGTCGATGTCCCGCGCTATGCACTTGCGCAACGCCGTGCCGGAATTGTGCATCTTGGCCTCGGCGGTTTCCATCGCGCGCACATGGCGCGTTACACGCACGCGCTGATGCAGCAGGACGCCGCCGCGCTGGGCTGGGCCATTGCGGGCGCGGGACTGCTTCCGGCAGACCGGCGGATGGCGGACAGCCTTAATCCGCAGGACGGACTCTACACACTTGTGGAACGCAGCGGCACCAACGAATCCGTATCGGTGATCGGTTCCATCGCCTCGGTGATATTCGCCGGCGATTCCAGCACGGCGCTGATCGATGCGATCGCACGGCCCGAAATTCGCATCGTCAGTCTGACCGTCACCGAAAACGGCTACTGCCTCAATCCGGCGACGCGGCTTTTGGATCCCGACAACGCGCTGATCCGCGCTGACCTTGCAACGCCGGAAGCGCCACGCAGCGCGATCGGCATCATCGTCGAGTCGTATCGCCGGCGGATGCAGATGCGGCAAGCGCCATTCACCGCATTGACCTGCGACAACATCCAGCACAACGGCAACGTGCTGCGCGGCGCAGTGCTTGCCCTGGCGCGGCTGCGCGACCCCGCGCTTGCGGAGTGGATTGAAGCGAATGCCGCATTCCCCAACACGATGGTGGACCGGATCACGCCCGTCACCGCGCCGGAAGATATCGCGTATCTGCGTCGCACCTACGGCATCGACGATCGCTGGCCGGTATTCTGTGAGGACTTCACCCAGTGGGTGATCGAGGATCGCTTCATTGCCGGCCGTCCGGCGTGGGAGAAGGTCGGCGCCCAATTCGTTCCGGATGTAACTCCGTATGAGATGATGAAGCTGCGCCTGCTCAACGGCAGCCATCTTGCCGTCGCGGCGCTCGGTCGTCTCGCCGGATACACCTACATCCACGAAGCCATGGCCGATGATCTGCTGCGCCGGCTGATGGCCGCGCTGATGGACCGTGAAACCGGCCCCACTCTGCCACCAGTGCCCGGCATCGATCTCGCCCAATACCAGACCACGCTGATCACGCGTTTCGCCAATCCG
>DATIMO010000338.1:0-5744 GCA_035475215.1 Acetobacteraceae bacterium
AGCATGGGCGACAAGGCAGTCGGCCAGCGCACGTGCATCCAGGATCGCCTGGCCCGCGCCGTTCGATCCGCGCGGAACCATCGGGTGCGCCGCATCGCCCAGCAGTGTGATACTCCCGAAACTCCATCGCGGCAGCGGGTCCTGATCGACCATCGGAAATTCCAGCACGGCCTCTGCCGCGCGGATCATGGCGGGGACGTCCAGCCAGTCAAAGTGCCAATCGGCGAACGCCGGAAGGAAATCTTCAATCCTGCCGGCGCGATTCCAGTCCCGGTCAACGTGATGCCGGGTTTCAATCTCCGCCACCCAGTTGACAAGCTGGCGTCCGCGTCCATCTACATTGTTGCGAATGGGATAGATCACCATCTTGCCCGTGGCGAGCCAACCGGCACGAACCATGCTGGCTCCGGTCAGGAAGGATGGCCAGACGGTCACGCCGCGCCACATGTTGTAGCCGGAATAACGCGGCGATCCTTCGTGCGGATAGAACTGCTTGCGGATCACTGAATGAATCCCGTCGCACGCGACAACCGCGGCTCCGCGCTGCGGTTCGCGGTCTCGAAAATTCGCAATCACACGGTCGGCATCAGGGGTGGCGCCCACACATTCCCAACCGGTCATGATGCGCGCCGCGCCGATCCGCTCTCTCACAGCGTCCAGCAGGATCAGTTGCAAGTCGCCCCGGTGGATGGAAAATTGCGGGTGCCTGAAACCGGCAGCACGCCCGGCCGGTTCGCGCCAGATCAACTGGCCGAAGCGGTTGAAGAAGACACTTTCCCGCGTCGTGATCGCGGCGTCCGCCAGCGCGTTCTCCAATCCTAGGCGCGCCAGTTCCGCCGCGCCATGCGGCAGGATGTTGATCCCGACCCCCACCGGACGGATTGCCGGAGCCGACTCGAATACGCGACACGGAATGCCCGCTTCGTGCAGCGCCAGCGCAAGCGTCAGCCCGCCGATCCCGGCTCCGACGATCAGGATATCGTCAGTCATTGTGCCAATCACAGTTCCAACGTCGCCAGGATGGCCCGTCGTGCATCAGCCGCCAATGCGACGTCCGCCTCGCGCCGGCCAAGCAGATCGGCCCACGCGAACAGATCGGCGATCCGCGCAACTGCCCGCCAATCGTCTGGCAACACCCCGCCGGCTGCGCGATACTCGTCGGCCACGCCATCGACAAACGCCGCCTGTTCCCCGAGCGGCGCCCGCAGCAGGTTGCCGAAATCGAATGCCGGCGTGGCACTCAGCGCATATTCCCAGTCCAGCATCGCAGCAACCCGCCAGCGCCCCGCATCACAGTGCACCAGTATATTGCTTGGATTGCAGTCGGAATGCGTCAGTCGCGGATCGCCCAACCATGCATCCAGCCGATGACCCTCGCGTTGCACGAAGCTGCACAGACGATCGGTCACCGCCGCGCCGAGCCGCTCGCCGCCTGGGCCTTCCCGCAGGCACTGATGCATGAACCGAAGCAGGCCAGCACCGTCAAAATCGATCGCGGTCGCGACCCGAAGATCGGGCGTGAAAAACCCGGCCCGATCGAACCGGAATGCATGGATGCGTGCCAGCACATCACCCACCGCCGCGCCGAGCGTTCGCAGCTCCGCCGCATCTGCCTGTTGCGCTGCATGATCAAGCTGGACGCCATCGATCCATTGCAATGCTGCGTACGGCCCGCCGGTGACCGGGCTGGTTTCGGAGAAATGCAGAAACCGCGCTGTCGGCACCCGGCCACCCACCATCGCGTCGAGTGCCGCTTCCTTGCGTGCGCAGTCGGGGTCGCGCTGATACAAGCGCAGCAACACGCGCCCGGGCGGGCCCGTCAGTTTCACGTCCAGGTTGGTATGCACCAGTCCGCCACCGACACGCCGCAGCGAAATCACCTCGGCCGCACCAATGACAGGACGCAGCAGGTCCACCGCGCCCGCGGCATCCAACTCGATCCAGGGCGCCCGGCGAGTCCAGCGTGCCCGGTTCAGCCGGCGCGCTCCTGCCGCCAAAGCCCCAGCTTCTCCTGCACCGGGCGATCGGAAAAGCTGAACAACACCGCTTCGGCATCCGCCCGATGATGGTGCCAATGCCAACTCGGCACTACGAAAACGTCGCGTGGCTTCCAGCGGAAGGTGGTGTCGCCGACAACCGTTTCGCCTTCACCCTCCACCGCAACATACACTGTCCCGTCCGTGCAGCGGTATGGGGCAGTGCCGAAACCATCCGGCAGCAACTGCATGAAAGCGCCGATTGTCGGCATGGCGTGCTCGCCGCTCGCCGGATTGACGTAACGAAGCTTATGGCCGTGACACGGATCAGGATCGCTGTTCTGTGCCAGCGTGGCCAGTGATTCCCGCGACCGCGCATACGGATAGCTGAACACAGGAGAGCTTTTCACTTCTGGCGTCCAATCGACCGGAAGCATGTTCTGACCAAACCGTGCAAGGCTGTCGCCGACCGGACGTGTCACGGACTGGCTGTCGGCATTTGCCGGTTCGGCAAAGCTGGCGTCGAACAGTCGTACGATTGGTATATCCAGCCCGTCCAGCCACACCATCGGCTGGTCGGTCTCGTTGCCGTGGTCGTGCCATGTCCATGACGGCGTTATGACGAAGTCGCCTGGCTGCATCAGTGTCCGTTCACCTTCGACCGCGGTGTAGGCGCCGCTGCCCTCAATGATGAAGCGGAGCGCTGATTGCGTGTGCCGATGCGCCGGTGCCACTTCGCCGGGCAGGATTAGCTGCATGCCGGCAAACAGCGAGTGGGTGATGCAGGTCTGCCCTCGCAGCCCGGGATTTTCCAGGATCAGCACACGACGTTCCGCTTCCTTCGCGGTAATCAAATCCCCCGCATGCATCAGGTACGGGCGGATTGCGCCATCGTAATCCCAGTGCGCCGGCAATGCCGGCGTTACGGGCGCGCGCGTGACCAGCGAATGCAGCCGTTCCCACAACGGAGCCAGACTGTGCTGACCGATGCGCTCGTAGAATTCCTGACGTTCCGCGGTGCGCGTTGCTGCGGCGGTTTCCGACATGGCGCCCCTCCGGGCTTCGCAACTGACCCGCGCAGCATAATGGCCGGGCTTCCCGGGCGCCAGCAGCCACGGGAAAGCCCGGCCATCGTGCAGGGTTCAGACGCGCGCTATCTGAGTGCGGTTCTGCAACGGCCGCATCGCCTCCTGCGACACACGTCCGGCGATTTGCAGCATTCTCGTGCTGGCCTCCATTGCGTGGTTGACCGCATCGAACCACAGATCGCGCTGGATTTCCGCCGCCTCATCCACAGACTTGCAGCGCAGTACGTCCTGCGGCTTGCGTGCGCCATTTCCGGTCGCGTGATCGAGCAGTTCGAGCCAGGCATGTTGCATTTCCTGCATGCCGCGTCCGAACGACATCCAGCTTGTGAACAGTGCCTGCATGTTCTCTGCCGTGCTTTCGCCGGTCTTGCGATAGATCTCGAGCGCCCGTGCAGTCTGCCCCAACACATGATGACTGCGGCCGTAGCTGACATCCGCCAGACGCCCATTCACTCCGGCGGCGGCACGCACGCCGAGCCAGATCACCTCGCGGCCCTGCTCGGCAACACGCTGCGTGATATCAACCGCGGCGTCAGCGGTGCGTGCGACAGTATCCGCAACGCTCACGCCGATATCGCGTGCTTCGTCGGCAGTGCGATTGAACACATCCTCGGCACGGCCCACCGTATCCTTGGCTGCGCGTACGGTCGATTCTGCGGTACTTTGTGCAGCTTCACGTACCTGCTGCGCCCCATCTCGGGGGTTCGGCTGCGTCTTCCTGGTGGCTGTTTCGGACACGATTATTCCCCTTTTCCAGCGGTCCCATACACAGCAATGACGGACGCGCGACTGGGTTGCATTGCACAAAAAAATCAGGTCGGGAACACGCTTTTCACTTGACAGCAGGGGTCAACCGAACCGGAGTTGTTACAGATCAGGCCGCTATCTGCAGTCGATTGGCGGCGCGTGCCCGTCCGATCAAGGGAAGCAGACGGCGCAGGTCGGGCCCTTGTTCCTCTCCCGTCAATGCCAGTCGCAAAGGCGGGAACAATGATTGCGCGGATCGGCCGGTCGTGGCCCGCAATGCGCTGGTCCACGCCGCCCAGACCCGCTCATCCCAGGGCTCCGGCGGCAGCAGATCGAGCGCGGTGCGCAGCAGTTCCTGCTCACCTTCGATCACTGGTGGAACAATCGTACCGGCGACCACGTCCCACCAGCCGCGCGCCTCCGACAACAGATCGAGCCTGGACCGCACCGCAAGCCAGAATGCTTCGGTCGCACCACTCGGCAACCGGCCGGCAACGGCCTCGAAAGGCAGCTTGTCCAGCACCTGCCGGTTCAGCGTCAGCAATTGCGCCGCATCGAATCGGGCCGGTTCAGGCGAGATGCGCGTGGGATCGAAATCAGCCGCGAGTTCATCGAGGCCGATCGGTTCCGCAATCTGCGACATGCCCAACCGTGCCAGATAAGAAGCAAGAGCGACCGGCTCGATGCCGTCGTGGCGCAGCCCGCGAATGGTAACGTCGCGCCCGGTGCCAGTCAGCCCGGGCAGGTGACACAGGGTCCGCTGCGCCGGATTCGCACCAAGGGCCGTCTGAATCTCGATCTGCAAACCGGTGGCGGCGATATCGTCCTGGGTGCGGAAGATGTGTGAAATGTCATCTTGGATGTCATCGACAGCAGACGAAAAATTCCGCCGTGGAAGTCCGTCCGCGTCGATCAGCACAGGATCCGACATGGACGCAAGCTCAACCCGTTGCGGGCCCAGCACCAGGTCATTCCAGGATACAGTCTCTCCCGAAAGCAGAAAACGCCAGTATGGCCGCTTCCCGTTCGCCTCGGCCGCCGCCCGCTGCCGCGGCGTCAGCTTCAGCATTGCACGATCATAGAGCGGCGCCAGCCCGCGTTTCAACCGCCGCTCACGCTTGACCCGCAGTTCCTGCTCGGTTTCGAAGCACGGATAAAGCCGGCCATCACGCTTCAGCCGCTCCGCGGCTGCTGCGTAACGGTCGAGCTGTTCGCGTTGCCGCAGCGTTTCGCTCCAGGTAATGCCGAGCCAGTGCAGGTCCTGCACGATAGGGTCCGCACCATCCAGCTTGCCAGCGTCACGGTCGGTGTCGTCGATGCGCAAGACCAGGCAGCCGCCGTGGCGACACGCGAACAGGAATGTCGCCATTGCCACACGGGCCCTTCCGACATGCAGCGGGCCTGACGGACGGCTCGCGATGCGCAGCCGCGGACTCATTCGTCGGAATCGTCGTCGTCTTCGAACCGGCGCGGATCGAGTGCGCGCCAGTCCCGCTCATCGCCCCCCGCCGGATGATCGGCGAAATCACCGAGTTCGGTCGCGCTGCGCCAGCCGGCATCCCCGGAATCCGGCACATCCGCATCCTCGCCGTAGGCGAACCACGCCTCCAGTACCTCTTTCGTGGTCATTCCCGGCGCACGGCAGCGCTCGATCGAATCGCGGACATAGCGCCGCGCAAAGGCGTTGGCCTGCATCAGCGTCGCGAAGCCATCGATCTCCTCGACAATATGATCCTGTGCACCACCCGAAAGATCGAGGATGCGCACGCGCCAACCGCCCGGCGGAGCAAACAGGTCGCTCACGCCGACGGCTCCGAGGTCAGAAGCGGAGCAGCCATGGGGGAACGCTATGATGGCCGCCGGATCAACGCAACGGCGGGGGGCGCGGGGCCCCCGCTTTCACAATTTCGCGTACCGGGCCTATGCGCCGCAG
>DATIMO010000339.1:0-1821 GCA_035475215.1 Acetobacteraceae bacterium
AGGAAGCCGCGGAGGCCGTCAGCACCCGCATGTCCGCTGAAATGGAAGAGCGGGAGCGGGTCGAGGGGGCGCTACGTCAGGCACAGCGGTCAGAAGCGATCGGCCAGCTCACCGGCGGGGTGGCGCATGACTTCAACAACCTGCTGTCGATCGTGATGGGCAATATCGATCTGCTGGAACGCACCTTGCCGCATGAAGAAAGAACCATGGGGCGTTTGGCAACGATGCGGGCCGCGGCCGAACGTGGAGCGACGCTGACCAGCCAATTGCTGGCCTTCTCGCGTCGCCAGCCCCTTATGCCACGGGTCGCCGATCTCAATGCCCTGATCAATGGGTTGCGCGATCTGGTACAAAGCGCGGTCGGCAGTCGGGTAGCACTGCACCTCCGTTTACAGCACGAGCTCCCGCCAGGAATGATAGATCCGGCCCAGATCGAGCTGGTGATCCTGAATTTGGCAATCAATGCGCGTGATGCCATGCCGCAGGGCGGAATTCTGACGATCGAAACCGAATCCGTTGAAGTGGATCAGGTGCAACGCGATGAGCTGGCTGTCGGCAGCTATGTCGTGCTGACGGTCCGCGATACTGGTAACGGCATGTCGGACCAGGTGAAAGCCAAGGCATTCGAGCCGTTTTTTACAACCAAGGAAGCCGGCCGTGGTTCCGGTCTCGGGCTGAGCCAGGTGTACGGTGTCGCCCGCCAACTCGGCGGCGGAGTGCGCATAGAAAGTCAGACCGGCGCAGGCACAGCGGTGCATGTCTATCTGCCGCACGCCGACCCGAACGCGCTCCGTCTTCCCGACCGTCCGCGACGGGAACCAACGGCGCCGGTCAGCGCTGCTTGCGTGCTGGTGGTGGACGACGATCACGCGGTGCGTGCCACCACCGCGGCGCTGCTCGCCGCGCTTGGCTATGGCGTGATGGAGGCCGGCAGCGGTACCGACGCGCTCGTGGTCTTGGAAGAAGAACAGCCCATCCATGTGTTGCTGACCGATGTGGTGATGCCCGGCATGACCGGACCCGAGCTGGCACGTCGTGCCCGGCAGCAATTTCCCAATCTGCCGGTGGTGTTCATCTCCGGCTATTCGGACCCGGATGCGCTGTCCGGTGCCGGCGGATTCGTCCATCTGGTGCGCAAGCCGGCGCGGCCGGAGGACCTGGTGGAAAAGATCGAGTCCGCACTGGCCAGTGAATCCGCACCGGTGGATTGATGTAGTCGGGCCATCACGCCCGCCGGTATCTGCCGTCCGATCGTGCCGGTGATGGAGCGCACCGACAACATCCCCGCCGACGCTGCGCTGCTGAAATCGGGAATCAGCTACGCAAATTTGTCGCCGGCGGGGAAGGCGGGAATGAAGGCGTTCCAGGAATCGGCTCAGAAGCTTGCGCCATTGGCGTACCGACTGCAAGGTTACAAATATAACCGCGTGATATTCGACGCGACGGTCAATCGGCTCAGTCAGGCAATCGCCGGCCAGATCACGCTCGATCAGGCATACCAGCGCATCCCGGAGGACGTCAAGCAGCAACTCGCCGCTGCCCGGCAGTAACGCGATGGGTGCCGCGCGGCTGCTTTGGGGTGGGTTCGCGGCAACCATGAACCTGCCGGAGCGGCCGATGCGCTGGGCGCAGTCGCGCTTGCGGGATGGCCGGCTTGGCTGGCTCTTCGTGGCGCCCAACCTGGCAGTGTTCAGCCTGTTCACCTTCCTGCCGATCGCCATCGACGTGTATTACGCGCTGACCGGCGGTACCGATCTTCTGCCGTCGCAGCGGCCGTTTGTCGGGGCTCAGAACCTGGCACAGCTACTGGCGTGCAAGAAT
>DATIMO010000340.1:0-2072 GCA_035475215.1 Acetobacteraceae bacterium
GGGTTATTTCTGTCCGAACTCTCCGCTCGCCAGCAAAGTCGGCATGCCGGCGCTGACCAGTCCGCGCGATCCCGCCGCCGTCCGCCGCGCGTTCGCCGATGCGGGGTACCATAATGAACGCGTCGTGCTGCTGGGCACCAACGATCTGGCGGTGGTGAAAGCCGAATGCGATGTCGGGGCCGACATGATGAAGCAGGTCGGCATGAACGTCGATTACCAGGCGCGCGACTGGGGCACGGTCGTGCAGCGCCGGGCGATGAAGGATTCGCCGGACAAGGGCGGCTGGAACGTGTTTTTCACCGGCACGCGCGGGCTCGATCAGATGACACCGGCCACGCACATCGCGTTGCGCGGCAACGGCAAGGATGCCTGGCCCGGCTGGCCCGATTCGCCGAAGCCGGAAGCTCTGCGCCAAGCCTGGTTCGACGCGGAGGAACTGGAGACCCAGCAGAAGATCGGACAGGAGATGCAGCGCCAAGCCTTCATCGACGTGCCGTACATCCCGCTCGGCTTCTATCTCACCCCCACGGCGTTCCGCGCCGACCTAACCGGTTTTGTGCCGGGCGTTCCGGTTTTCTGGAACGTGCGGCGCGTATCCTGAACCGGCCCCGCTCACTGCGGCGGAACCCGCCTCCTGCACGCGCGCCGAAACCCACTCGAATCGCCGGCGGCACTGCACGTTCTCCGGCTCCAGCTCGGTGGCCTGCCGCGCCATGTTCAGCGCCTCGGCCATCCGGCCTCGTGCGCCCAGCAGTTCGCTGAGCACCAGACGCGCGACGGCCGAGCGTGGCGCCGTCGGAATCGCCCGGATGAAAGCATCGATTGCCGCGTCTTCCTGCCCATCCCAGAACAGACGGAACGCCTCTGCGATCGGCTGACTCCACTCATATCGCATGTAACGTACAGCGAATTCCTCGAACGTGAAGCGTCCTTCGTTGAAATAGAGATAGCGTCGTTCGGGTGTCACGAAGCGAAGACCGAAATGCGAAATGATGCTTGCATGAAGCGGTGTCTCGGTGGTCGGGAACAGCCCGTCCGGTGGTGAGGCCGCGATCTGCTCCAGCACCGCGGAAGCGACCCCCATACGGCCGAACATCTCGGTCGCCAGCGTGGCGGTCAGTGATGGCGTCGGGTGGTTCGGGCTTGTGAACAGAGCTTCGGTGCGGAACCGGGCCGAGATCGTATCGGCAAAACTGGTGCCGCACACGCGGTCACGGGCACGCTGATTTTCCAGCACGATTTCAGCCATCCGGCCGACACGCCGTTTCGTCGCGATGTCGGTCTCCAGATAAATTCGTGCCGCTTCCTCGGCCGGAACCCCCGCAGCGATCAGCCGATCCAGAAACGAATCGCCAAGTTCCGCCGGGTACGGTCCATGCGCGTCCAGCGAGGGCGCTGGTGCGTTGTACGGATGCGGTCTGCCAGTGCAGGGCCACAGAAATGGCGCGCCGAGATGCGGAACCAGATGCACTTCCGCCCGGGTCTGCATATCCCCGACCACCGGCGCGAAGTCGAGCACCTGACGCAACAGGATGTCGGCCTTTGCCACCTGCGCACACCCGGCAGCATCGGATGCCCGATACGACGCCAAGTAAACGACCTGATCCTCCGGCCTCGCCGCTACCCGGCGATACAGATTCGCCAGCGCGTCCAACTGGCAATTTCCGACAAAGACGATCAATCGGGGGCCCGGCATGGAACCCTCTTGGGTCGGCACCGCCTGGCTGGCAAGGATTTTCTCGGGTGCGCTCAGCCCGGCCAGGCTGGGATCGGCCAGATTACGTTGCGTCGCCGGCAATTGCTACGATCACGGCCGAAGCGTGCGGGCCAATTCCGAAGAGAACGGCTCTTCAATTGATGACGTAGTTGCCCAGCACCTTCACCCGGCGCCGCCGACTGCCCCACAGCGCGGCGACTGCCTCGATTGCCTCGGGCAACAGCAGGCCGAGCGTCGTGAAATGCGTCACCGCATCGATGATGCAATACGGGCACCACGCCTTGTCCACACGGGGCATCTGATGAAACAGATATTTCGCCGCGGTAGCGGATTGCGGCGCCTCTATCGCGACCGC
>DATIMO010000341.1:0-11580 GCA_035475215.1 Acetobacteraceae bacterium
TCCCGTCCGTCGGGGTCCAGCGATGAAGCTGGTATGCAGGTGGTTCGAAAAGGAAGCATCCGGGATCGTTCACGTCGAATGACAGCTCCACCTGATGTGCTACTGACGGCCCGATCGAGGCGATTGCATTTCCCAGCCGGGTGACCACCGGGCGATGGACATGCCCGCAGATGATCCGCTCCACCTGCGGATGATGCGCGATCAGGCGGGTGAACTCATCGGCGTTACGCAGATTGATGCGATCCATATGTGCGATGCCGCAGGCGAAGGGCGGGTGATGCATGGCAATCATGGTCGGCCGATTCGGCTCGGCGGCAAGCGCGCGCTCCAGGAATCTCAGGCGCTCGGCGCACAGATCGCCGTGACCGGCACCCGGCACCAGCGTATCCAGGACGATCAGCCGGATCGGATAATCCTCCACCACATACTGGACGAAATGCGGGTCCGCAGTGACCCCCGGCAGATGTGCAAGCCCCTCCCGCAGCGGGCCGCGGCGGTCGTGATTGCCGGGCATGACGAACACCGGCATCGACAGGCCGTGGCGCAGCATGCGGGTGAGATTGGCGTATTCCTCGTCCAGTCCGCATTCGGTCAGATCGCCGGTGATCACCACGACATCCGGGCGTGGCTGCAGCGCGGCCACGGATCGCAGCGCCCGTTCGGTGAAGACGTTGGTCTCGACCACGCGATTGGCCGATTTGCCGACCGGTCGGATATGCAGGTCGGTTAGCTGGGCGATCAGCATTGAACGGATCCGTTACCTTGTTATGCAGTTGGGGCTGTGCAGTCGGGGCGGGGCAGTTGCGCCGGCCCTATGGGCGGGCCTCGGGTGCTTTGTCTATTGATCTGTCGTTGTGAAACCGTAAAGCCGCGCCGGATTTTCGACCAGGATCCGATGGCGCGCCGCCGGATCCGGCACCCAGGCAAGGAACTGGTCCAGCAGATTCCCCGTGCCCGGGATCGGATCCATCCCTGGGTGCGGCCAGTCGGTGCCCCACACGCAATGCTCGGGCGCCGCCGCGGCCAGTGCGCGAACATTCGCGGCACTGTCGTCCCACGGATGCCCGGTCGAGGAGGCACGATAACTGGACAGCTTGATCCAGGCGCGGCCGGTATCCATCAGGCGGAGCAGCGCCTGGAACTGTGCATGTTGGATGCCGTGCCCGGCGCGCACCCCGCCGAGATGATCGATCATGACCGGTACCGGTAAACGCGCCAAGCACGGCGCGAGCTGTTCCAGCCTGTCACCATCGGCATAGATCTGGATGTGCCATCCCAGTGACGCGATCCGCCGCGCCAGCGCATCGAGCTGGTGCTCCGGCGTGCCGTTGCCGCTGACCAGATTGAGCCGAATGCCGCGGACCCCGCCGGCGTCCAGCCGCCGCAATGCCACGTCATCCACGCGGTCATCGATCACCGCAACCGCACGGGCCCGATCACGTCCAAACCGCTCGACGGCATCCAGCGTCACCCGATTGTCGGTGCCATATACGCTGGCCTGGACGACCACCATGCGCTGCAACCCGAGCGGTTCTGCCATCGCCAGGTAGTCCTCCACGCTGGCCGGCGGTGGGTCGTAACGACGGCCGGGGTCCAGCGGGAACCGGTCGTATGGACCGAAGATGTGGAAATGGCAGTCGCAGGACAGCGGCGGTGCCTTGGGATGCGGCGGCGTGATCACTCTGTCCTCCATGTCAGGCAAACCCGTACGCGCGGGCCGCTTCCGCGTAGCCGGCGCGGCGGCCCGGCGGAACCGGACGGCGCCCGGCAACACGCTCCAGCAGCAGGCGCACGTCATCGGGCAGATCGGCCTTCACAGCCGAGTCCAGAAACAGCTGTTCCAGCACGTCCTGCTGGGCATGACTGCCGCCGAGCCGGTACATGCCGCCGAGCGCCGGACGCATTACGGCCACGGCGTGCACGTACTTGCCCTGCGCATGCGCCAGTACGGCCTCGCTGACCGGCAGGGCATAACGACGCACGACCTCGGCGGCGGCGGCGTCTTCGTCTCCCGCCGACTGCATTGTGGCAATCAATCGCCGGGCGGCGGCATGGCGCCCGGTCGCGGCGAGCGCCATCATCCAGTGCGGCAGGGTGAAGGCCGACAGGCAGTCGCCGATCCGCGCCTCGGCCTTGTCCGCCAGTTCCGCCCAGCGGTTCCCGACCGCGACGCCGCGAAGCTGCAGGCGGAACAGCATCGAGGCGGCGTTCTGCATGTCGATATACAGATCGGGCTGCGACAGCGTCAGCGGCGACGCCAGATTACGGACCTCCGCGTCATACAGCGCCAGGACCTGGTCGGTATCGCCGCGTTCCAGATGGAACATGGCAGCGTGCCACCAGAGATGGTGGCGCAGATTGTTGGCGCCGTCCCAATGCCGGCGCAACTGGCTCACCCAGGCGATGCCTTCGCCGCGGCGACCCTGCATCTCCAGCACGTGCGCGACGCCGTGAGCGGCCCAGAGGTCGCCCGGGTCGTGGTCGATCGCCGCGCGGCCGGCAGCCTCGGCGGCGGTATAGCTGCCGCATTCCTCCAAGGCGAAGCAGCGGCAGGCGAGCAGCGAACCCCAGGCGGGCAGCGTCTCGCTCCAGAGCGGTTCCACCGTCAGGACCGAGGCCAGCATCAGATCGGGACGGCCGCGCCAGAAATTCACGAAATGAGCCAGGCGGAACGCCAGAACGTCGCGCGGGTGCTCGGCCAGGATACCGTCCCAGATTGCAACCGCCCGATCGGGATGTCCGGCAACCCAGGCCTCGAGCGCCGCGACGTGGACCTGTTCCCGGCGGGTCGCCTGTGCGGTCAGCCGCCGCGCATCCTCGGCCGCCGCCCATGCTCCGGTCAGAGCGGCACGATTATAGCCCAGCATGATCAGATAGCCTTTCAGGCAGTGTGCCAGGCCGAAGCCAGGATCCTCCGACAGGACCGCCTTGAGCCGCTCCGCCACGTCGGCGCGATAGCCGAAATATCCCAGCATGGCGTGATCGAATGCGCGCACCGCCGCATCGGATGCCGCGGAGACTGCCAGACCGTGCAAATCACGATGCATCGGTGTTTCCTCCCGTCTTGCGTGCGTCGAGTATGCCACAAACGCCGCACACCCGATGCCTTCAGGAGATTATCGATCATATTGGCGACGATTTCTGATTGCGAGACGGATTTGATTCGGTTAGAGCGATCCCCTAAAGGGAGGGGGCAACGCCCGCCATAGACCGGCTGCCGAACGGATGGAGCCGGTTTGTCCCTGTTTTCTCGCTTACGACCGTTCCCGGGAGCCTGGACGCCGATGACTGGCGGCCCGGTGCTGCGATCCTTGTGCTGCAAAAACGGCAAGTGACATAAGATGACGCGATATGCGATCGACAACGGAGACCACCTGATGGCCAAACGGGATATGACCCAGGGGGATAGGACCCAGCGGGATCTGACCCAGCGGGATCTGACTCGGCGAAGCCGTCCGGCGCATCTCGATGTGCTTGAGGCGGAAAGCATCCGGATCCTGCGCGAGGTTGCCGCCCAGGCAACGGTGCCGGTGCTGCTGTACTCGATCGGCAAGGACTCGTCCGTCCTGCTGCACCTTGCCCGCAAGGCGTTCTATCCTGCGAAACCACCGTTTCCGCTGCTGCACGTGGATACGTTGTGGAAGTTCCGCGACATGATCACGTTCCGCGATGCAACCGTGCAGCGCTACAAACTCGATCTTCGCGTGCACACCAATCCCGACGGCAAGCAGCAGAACGTCAATCCGTTCGATTACGACAGCGGCGCATACACGCAGATCATGAAGACCGATGCGTTGAAGCAGGCGCTGACCGCGGGAAAATACGATTGCGCCATCGGCGGCGCGCGGCGTGACGAGGAACGCTCGCGTGCCAAGGAACGCGTGTTTTCGGTGCGCGGGCCTGGCCACACCTGGGATCCGAAGCGTCAGCGGCCGGAACTTTGGCATCTCTATAACGGGCAACTCGCGCCCGGCGAAACGCTGCGCGTGTTCCCGCTGTCCAACTGGACCGAACTCGACGTCTGGACCTACATCCTGTTCGAGGGCATCGACGTTGTGCCGCTCTACTTTGCCGCCATGCGCCCGACCGTGGAACGCGATGGCGCGCTGATCGTTGTCGATGACGATCGTATGCGGTTCCGTCCGGGAGAATCGCCGACACAACGGATGGTGCGGTTTCGCTCGCTTGGCTGCTATCCGCTTAGCGCTGCCGTGCTGTCTGATGCCGCGACGATCGAGGATATCGTTGACGAGATGCAGAACACACGTGTTTCGGAACGCGCCGGACGGCTGATCGATTTCGACCAGGATGCCTCGATGGAAAAGAAGAAGCGCGAGGGCTATTTCTGATGCCGGATTCACTCCTGCGCGTGCTGACGTGCGGCAGCGTCGATGACGGGAAATCGACCCTGATAGGACGGCTGCTGTTCGAATGCGGCAGCATCCCGGACGATGTCATGCTGGTTCTGGAGCGCGACAGCCGGCGCTTCGGCACGGTGGAAAACGGTATAGATTACGCGTTGCTGGTGGATGGTCTGGCGGCCGAACGGGAGCAGGGTGTCACCATCGACGTTGCCTATCGCTATTTCGAAACGCCGTTGCGTCGTTTCATTCTGGCCGATACGCCGGGGCACCAGCAATACACGCGTAACATGGTCACCGGCGCCTCCACCGCCGATCTGGCGGTACTGCTGGTCGATGCGCGCAAGGGACTGCTGGCGCAGACTCGCCGGCATGCTGCCATCGCCAGCATGCTGGGGATCCGGCAGGTGGTGCTGGCAGTCAACAAGATGGACCTGATCGGGTTCGATCAGGCGGCGTTCGATGCCATCGTGGCCGGGTTCGAGGGCCTGCAGGACAGGCTGGGCCGGTTGCGTGTGACCGCGATCCCAGTGTGCGCGCGCGACGGCGACAACGTGACGGCGTCCAGCACGCGCATGCCGTGGTACTCCGGCTCTACGCTGTTGCGTGCGCTGGAGGAAGCCGATCCTGGTGCATATGACCCGGAGCGGCCGTTCCGCTTGCCGGTGCAACTGGTTAACCGACCCGACCACAGCTTCCGCGGCTATGCCGGAACGCTGTGCGGGGGGATGCTTCGAGTGGGCGAGGCGGTGACCAATTCCGTGGCGCGGACCGAGGCGCGGATCACCCGGATCGTTGCCATGGACGGCGATCTTCAGGAAGCGGCGCCCGGGCAGGCGGTCACCCTGGTGCTGGACCGCGAGATCGACATTTCGCGTGGCGACGTTCTCGCCGCGCTGCCATTGCCCGAAGCGGCCGACCTGATCAGCGCCCGCGTAGTCTGGATGGATGACACGCCACTGTTCCGCGGTCGTGCGTACCTGCTGATGCTCGGTGCCAACCTGGTCGTGGCGACGGTTACCGAGATCGTCAGCCGGCTGGATATCGACACGCTTGCCGAAGAGCCAGTCCGCGAACTGCACCTGAACGAGATCGGGTTGGTTACGGTATCGCTGTCGCGTCCGGTGGCGTGCGAGACCTATGCATCCAGCCGCGAGCTGGGTGGTTTCATCCTGATCGACCGGCTGACGCGCAATACGGTCGGCGCGGGGCTGATCACTGAAATCCTGTCCGGGCGCAATGCGATCTACTGGCACGAGCTGGACGTGCACAAGGCGGCGCGCGCCGACCTCAAGCATCAGAAGCCGGCCGTGCTGTGGTTCACCGGTCTTTCGGGTGCCGGCAAATCGACCATCGCCAACCTGGTGGAAAAGCGGCTGCACGCTGAAGGCCGACACACCATGGTGCTGGACGGCGACAACGTGCGGCACGGGCTGAACCGCGATCTGGGGTTCAGCGAGGCGGATCGGGTGGAGAATATCCGCCGCATCGCGGAGGTCTCGCGGCTGTTCGTCGAAGCCGGCATGATTGTGCTGGTGTCGTTCATCTCGCCCTACCGGGCGGAGCGCGGGCTGGCGCGCGACCGCGTGGAAGATGGAGAATTCCTGGAGATTTTCGTCGATACGCCGGTAGATGAATGCCGGCGGCGCGATCCGAAAGGATTGTATCAGAAGGCGGATGCCGGTCAGATACGGAATTTCACTGGGGTTGATGCGCCATATGAGCAGCCGCTGAATCCGGAGATTCGGTTGCAGACGCTGGAAGCGCCGCCGGAGGCGCTGGCCGAGATGGTGGTTGTGGAGCTGCGCAGACGGGGGATTGTGGCCTAGGGCAGGCGCCTCTGATAGCGCGGGAGGACAACACCAGCAGCGCCTTATTCCCCCTCCGGCGGAACCCGCTCATACAGCGCCGCCAGTGGGACCGCGATGCCGACGCTGGGCAGCCCCACCTCTGCTTCCGGTCCGGCGATCCACTCGAACACCCAGCCGGAAGTCTGTCGCCGATACGCGTGTGCCAGCATCTCGTCCTGAAAGATCTCGACGATTTCTTGCACGCCTTCGACGGCCTGAAGGTCTGTTCGCTTCTGGTCCCACTGCCGCTTGTGCGTTAGTTCCGACGGCGAGACCACCCCGAACAATACCCGAGGATGTTTACCGCAGCGGATCATGGCATCGGGAATGCGTGCGGTGTCGCGCTGCTCATATTGGGGAGCAGCGCCGCTGCCGATTTCCGACCTGCAGTCAGGATGGTCGCGCAGGCAATTGCCAAGCTCGCGAGCCAAATTACCGAGGATGACGCCGTATTCGGGGCTGGGCGCCGCGTGTGCGACGATTGTGCCGCGCACAAGCTCGTAACGCCAAGCGGTACCGAATTCCGACTGTTCGGTTCGCAGGAATGCTTCGGCGTCAAGGTACTGGCTGGTGCGTGCTGCTGTGTCCATTGCCGGCACCCTATCACGGCCTTGGCTGATCTGCCATGACCGGCCGCTGGTGCCGCGGCCTGGATGACGCTCGGGCCGGCCGCCTCGCGAGCGAAGAAGAGGTGGATGCAGCTTCGTGAAATTCCGGACTCTATTAAGGTCGTCTTCACCGACGCCGCCCTTGACGATCTACGCAGCATGGCACGCGGGGTGATCACAACGTACGCAGACACATGCCTGAGCGCGGGAGGGCAAGAGCTAGTCGGCGTGCCGCTGACGCCGTGGCCCAAGGACCCAACGACCCGGATCATGAGCGATAGATCGAACTTACGGTAGTCGCCCGTCCGCGCCGGAGCGCAAGGAAAGCACGCGACACGGCACCCGGACCATTTTTCAGAACAGGCCTTCGATCAGGCCGTCCGCATCAAGCCGGATCGATTCGGCCGCTGGGACTCGCGGCAGACCGGGCATTGTCATGATGTCACCACAGATCGCCACGACGAATCCGGCGCCAGCCGACAAGCGGACTTCGCGGACCGGCAGGATATGCCCCTCCGGCGCGCCCATCAGCGTCGGGTCGGCGCTGAAACTGTACTGGGTCTTGGCGATGCAGACCGGGAATTCGGCGAAACCAGCCGCCTCGAATCCCTCAAGCCGACGCGCGACATGTGGCGGCAAGGCGATGTCCGAGGCTCGGTAGATCTCGCGCGCGATGGTGCGGATCTTCTCGGTCAGCGGCATTGCTTTCGGGTATAGCGGCGCGACCCGCGCGTCACCGCGCCGGATCACGTCGACAACCGCCCGGGCCATGTCCTCGGCGCCGGCGCCGCCATCGGCCCAGTGCCGGCAGACCACCACCTGCAGTCCGAGCGACGCCATCGCGTCGCGTACCACGTCCATCTCGGCGTCGGTATCCGAGGTGAAGTGATTGATCGCCACCACAGCCGGCAAATGAAACTTACGGATATTCTGCACATGCCGCGCCAGGTTCACGACGCCCCGCGCCACCGCCGCCACATCTTCCCGCCCCAGATCCGATCGCGCGACGCCGCCGTGCATCTTCAGCGCGCGGATCGTTGCCACCACAACTGCCGCGGCCGGCCGCAGTCCCGCCGAGCGGCACTTGATGTCGATGAATTTCTCGGCGCCGAGATCGGCACCGAAGCCGGCCTCGGTCACCACGACATCCGCCAGTTTCAGCCCGAGCCGCGTCGCCATCACTGAATTGCAGCCATGCGCGATATTGGCGAACGGCCCGCCATGCACCAGCGCCGGTGATCCCTCCAGCGACTGCACCAGGTTGGGCTGCAGCGCATCGCGCAGCAGTGCGGCCATGGCGCCGTCGGCTTTCATGTCGCGCGCGGTGATCGAGCGTCCATCGCGCGTCTGCGCCACGATCATGCGCCCCAATCGTGCCTGCAGATCCTCCAGCCCGCTTGCCAGCGAGAACACCGCCATGACTTCGGATGCCGCGGTGATGTCGAAGCCATCCTCGCGCGGCAGCCCGTTGGCAACGCCGCCCAGGCCGGCCACCATGCTGCGCAGAGCGCGATCGTTGGTATCGAAACCGCGCCGCCAACTGATTCGCCGGACGTCGATTCCGAGCGCATTGCCCCAGTACAGGTGGTTGTCGATCAGCGCAGCCAGCAGATTGTTGGCCGCAGTGATGGCGTGGAAATCACCGGTGAAGTGAAGGTTGATCTCCTCCATGGGGGCGACCTGGGCGCGACCACCGCCCGCTGCACCGCCCTTCTGCCCGAAACTCGGACCAAGACTCGGCTCACGGATACAGATTACCGCCGGCGTGCCGATCCGGTTCAGCGCGTCAGCCAATCCCACCGTTGTGGTGGTCTTTCCCTCTCCGGCCGGGGTCGGGCTGATCCCGGTGACCAGTACCAGCGCGCCGTCCGGGCGGTCCTCGAGCGACCGGATGAAGTCGAAGCCGATCTTGGCCTTGTACCGGCCATAGGGCTCCAGCGCGTCCGACGGAATGCCGAACCGGGCGGCGATTTCGGCAATCGGGCGCAGCCGTATGGCGCGGGCGATTTCTAGATCGGTGTTCATCGAGGGTCTTTCGGGGCGGGAGTTCGGTATACGAAGCGGCATCATACCGATCCGCTGCGCTGCGTCACGTGAAGAGCCCCACGCCTTGCGGTCGAGATTGGGGAGGGCCTATGGGCATCACCGCACCTGGGCACGTCCGAACGCAGCCGCCGTGGTGATCGGGATGCCGCGGAACGTATCGAGCGCCAGGAGATCGGCATCGCCGGATATGATGACATCCGCCATGTTTCCCGACCCACCGGATGGTGTCGGCCGGCCAGGATGCTTCCTTCAATACAGCACTGACGAAGATGTTGGTATCGACAACCAGTCTCATTCGAAACGTGGTTGAACGGCCTTACGTTCCTCATCGATAATGCGGTCGATGTCGGCGTCGCTCCAGCCTTCGGCGATCACCTTGGGGCGCGCGAATTTTCTCGCCTTGGTAATCCAGTCATCCGGTTCGTCGGGCTCGATCGTAATAGTCACCCATTTTTCGGGGGCAACGCCACGGCGTGCAAGCTCCGCTGCCACCTGCCCGGCGGTGCTTTCTATAAATTCGGGCGCGGTTTGCTTCGCCACTCGAGAATCTCCTGCCAGCCGTGCCGGCCACGGGGCGCATTCTCTTCACACTCGAGATAATTATTGCAAACCGCCTTCGCAAGCCAACCGCAGCCAAGTCTACGAACTATCCGTAAGCACCAGTCTTGCCTCGATCACCCCGGGATCGTCCGGTGCGTGTTGCAACGTGAACCCCAGGTGCCGCGCGAGGTCCAGCATCTTTTCGTTCTCCGGCAGGATTTCGCCGATCACCTCGTGCACTCCGTGCGCCCGCGCCCATTCCAGCAGCCGCTGCAACAGATGCGTCGCCAGACCCTTTCCCTGCTGATCACGCTGCACCACCACGGCGAACTCGCCCACCAACGGTCCGTTTTCGCGGGCGAGACGCGCCACGCCTACCGTCTCCCCGGTTGTTTCCCGCACCGCGATGAATGCCATGTCGCGCTCGTAATCGAGGCCCGTGAATTTCGCCATCTGTACCAGGGTCAGTTCTCGCACAGTCGCGAAGAACCGCAGCCGCACGTCCTCCGGAGACAGCCGATGAAAGAAAGCGTCGTGCTGGGGAGCATCCTCGGGGCGGATGGGGCGGATGGTCAGCACCTCATTCCCCGACTGCCAACGTTCTTCAAGGTCCGCCGGGTAGCGCGCCATGTGACCTCCTCAATCGGTTGAGGACGCCGCCTCCATCGTTCACAGTCGAGAATAAGGGTTCCGACCGAGAATAGGGAGGGTGGCGTGATGCATCCGAAGATCGATCCTGATATGCGCGCTCTGCTCGAGCAGCAGGCTGCCGAGGCGGCGAAGTATCCGCCGATCCGTCTGGAGGTGCCGCTCGAGCCGCATCGGGTGGTGAACAACATATTGTCGATGCGCCTGGGCGTCGGCGGGCCGGATATGGCTGACAGCGCCGATCGCTGGGTCGATGCGTGCGGGCGGCGCATTTTCTGTCGTGTGCATCGCCCCGGCACCGATCGGCTTCTGCCGGCGCTGGTATATTTCCACGGCGGCGGCTGGGTCTGGGGCTCGGTGGATACGCATGACCGGCTGGCGCGCGAATATGCCGTCGGCGGGGGCGTGGGTGTGGTGAATGTGGATTACGCGCTGTCGCCGGAAGCCCGGTTCCCGCAGGCGGCCGAGGAATGCGCGGCGGTGGTGCGCCATGTTGTGGCGCATGGAGCCGAGTGGGGATTGGACGGCAGCCGGATCCTGATCGGGGGCGATTCCGCCGGGGGCAATCTGGCGCTGGCAACCGCGCTGCTGTTGCGGGACACCGGCGGGCCGGCGCTGCGCGGCATTCTAGCTTCTTACCCGGTCTGCGACAGTCGCCTCGACACGCGGAGCTATCAAGAATTCGGCACCGGGTTCAGCCTGACCCGCGAAAAAATGGCGTTCTACTGGAGCGTCTATGTCCCGCACGCCGCGGACCGGCTGCATCCGCTGGCCGCCCCGTTGCGCGCCGAACTGGCGGGTCTTCCGCCGGTGCGGGTGCAACTGGCCGAGTTGGATGTGCTGCGCTCGGAGGGCGAGGCGCTGGCGGACCGGCTGCGCGCAGCGGCGGTGCCGGTGGAATATGAAGTTTTCGCAGGAATGCCGCATGGGTTCGTACGGGCGACGGGGTTCGTGCAGAAATCTCGCGATGCGATGGCGGCGGCGACCGGCTGGATGCGACGGTGTGTGGTGTGAGCGGCTAGTGTCCCGAATCGGAAGTTCGCCATGATGAATGGTGCCCGATTCGGGACACTAGCTCATTGCTTTTCGTGGCCTGCTTATCCCAGAAATTCGAAGCCGAATTTCTGGGGCAGGACACTAGCGCGACTGCTGCCCGGCCGTATAACCCTGCCGATAGGAATTGGCCTCCGCGTTCTTCCAGCCGTTCACCAATAGTCCGCCAGCCAGCC
Organism: Acetobacteraceae bacterium; assembly: GCA_035475215.1. GTDB lineage: Bacteria > Pseudomonadota > Alphaproteobacteria > Acetobacterales > Acetobacteraceae > DATDIC01. Next base: position 11,283 of record DATIMO010000341.1, read on the forward strand.
CAGCGGCTGCACCAATCCCCGCGCCCAACGCCGCGTTGCCGGCCATCGCGCCGATCACCGCGCCACCGGCGGTGCATCGGGGCCCTCGAAACAGTGTGGCTGAGGCTGTGAGCGACACCCCAACCGGACGCCGCTTCCGACCAGTCTCGCTGGATGCACTGAACTTCCTGCTTGCCGATGTGCGCGGCGCGCTCGGGCCCTACCTGAACGTCTTCCTGGTAACAGAGCGGCACTGGAGCCAAACCGAGGTCGGCCTGATGACCACGATCGGCGGCCTGCTTGGCCTTGCCGTCCAGAC
>DATIMO010000342.1:0-4549 GCA_035475215.1 Acetobacteraceae bacterium
ATCCTCCACCTTTTCAAGGAGATCGTCCAAGTGTACGGCTATATCCACTTGCAGGATCGCCAGCGTCTGCCGGGCCGTTGCGCCCAGTTCCGGAGCAGATCCACCTAATAAGGATGCCTGCTCACCTTCCGAAGTTGCAGCCTCTCCCAGCAGCCGTTTCCGGCTCTTATCTATTAGATGCCGGCGGGATTCAGGAGGAAGCTCGACAATCACGTCGTTCCAGTCCTGTACCAGGCGAGCCCCCTGCTTTATCAACAAGTTAGGTCCCCAACTCAGCTTTGAAGTAATATTCCCGGGGACCGCGAAAACCTCCCGTCCCTGATCCATCGCCAGTTTAGCGGTGATGGCCGACCCGCTGTACTGCGCCCCTTCCACCACCAGCACTCCGACGCTCATTCCGCTGATAATCCGGTTGCGGACAGGAAAATTCTGCGGAAACGCCGTCGTCCCCATCGGAAACTCCGACACGATCAGCCCGCGCGCGGCGATTTCGCCCGCCAGCTTCTTGTTTTCCGACGGGCAAACCACGTCCACGCCGCATCCCAGCACCGCCACCGTATCGCCCCCGGCGGCCAGCGTGCCCCGATGCGCCGCCGTATCGATTCCCCGCGCCATCCCGCTGGCGATCGTCAATCCGGCATGCGACAGATCGCCCGACAGCCGCTCCGAAACAGCGATCCCATAGGGCGTCGGACGCCGCGTGCCGACCACGCCAAGCATCAGCGTCTGCAGCAGTTCCACCCGACCGCGGACGAACAGCAAGAGCGGCGGGTCGAAGATCTCGCGCAGCGCCGGCGGATATCGCGAATCGCCGAAGGTCACGACCTCGGCTCCGCACTCGAGCATCTTTTCCTGCTGCGCCGCCGCGTCCTCGAAGGAACATCCGCTGGCGATCGACTGAGCAATCGCGCCGCTGACACCGGCAACCTCCAGCTCGGTCCGCGATGCGCGAAAGATCGCCTGCGGAGTGCGGAATCGGTCGAGCAGCTTGCTCGACGTTCTGGTACCCAAACCGGGGATTAATTTAAGAGCCAGCCAGAAGAGTTCCTCCTCCCGGCTGAGAACGGAAGATGGCATCAGGGGAAACCTCACCCTAACAGCCAGCGGAGGGAAGATGCAAGTTGCGGTGCTTCGACCCGGCCGCGATAAACTGGACCGCATGCTGCGTGAACTCCTCCTGCTGACAACCGCCGCCACCTGCGCCGCGCAATCGCTGGACGGCACGTGGCTCGCGACCCTGCACAACGGGACCGCTCCCGTCAGCCTGGTATTCCTGTTCGAGAACGCCGCTCATGCCACCGTTTTCAGCACGGAGTTGGGGACCACCAACCAGCTCGACAACATCGTCATCGACGGCACCGCCGTGCGCTTCGAAGTGAAACGAGTTGCCGGCCGGTTCACCGGCGCCCTGCAGCCGGACGGCAAGCGAATCGCCGGCGAGTGGACCCAGCCGGGATTCCACGAATCGCTGGTCCTCACCCGGACCGATCGATCGTCCGTGATCGACCCCGCATTTCAGGGTGTCGACGCCTGGGTGCCCTATCCTCCCACTGCCGTGCGCGCCGACGGCAAAGACTGGCTGTTCTACGAGGTCCACATCACCAACTGGAGTGAGGTCGAGATGACGCTGCTGCGGCTCGACATCCTCATCGGCGACGATGAGGCGGCAATCGAAGGAGATCTCCTCAAAAAGCTGGCCACGGCCGGTGGCGTCAAGCTGCGGCCCGGTGTCCGAAGCATCATCCTCGTCCCGGCCGCCGGCGACCATTTCCCCGACTCGATCCGCCATCGCGTCACGTTCCAACTTGCCGGCGATCCCAACCCCAAGACCACGGAATGCGCGACGACGCCCGTCCTGCGCGGCGCAGTCCGAATCGGCCCGCCTGTTGGGGCCGGCACTTGGGAGTTCACCGGTGGGCCGTTTGGCGACCTGCACCATCGCGGCGCCATCATTGCCTATCGCGGGCGAGCCAGCCTCTCGCAGCGGTTCGCCTTCGACCTGGTGTTGAAGACCGCCGACCACGCCGACCACGCCACCAGTGCAGACTATCCCGCCTATGGCGTCCCGTTGCTCGCCGTGGCCGATGGCACGGTCGTGTCCGTGGTGGACGGTCTCCCCGACAATACCCCCGGCGCCATTCTGGGAACCGTCCCGCTGACGCCCGAGAATATGTTCGGCAACCGCGTCACGCTCGAAATCGCCAAGGGCCGCTACGTGACTTACGGGCATATGAAATCCGGTGTGCGGGTCAAACAGGGCGACAAGGTGCGCCGCGGCCAGGTGCTGGGCGCGATCGGCAACTCAGGCCGTTCCGGCGGACCCCACCTGCATTTTCAGGTAACCGACGGGCCGGACCCGATCGCGTCGGAAGGGCTGCCGTTCGTGTTCGAATCGTTCACCCGCGACGGCACGAAGTACTCGGGCGAGATGCCGTTGAACCTCTGGCTCGTCTCATTTCCGCAGTAAGGCTTTTCCTACTGTACGGTGTATTTCTGGTACATCTGCGCGGCGTTCTCCGGCGTGACCATCACTGACTCCAGCGTGTATTCCTTTTCCGGCTTGAATCCTTTTTCGTGCAGAATGCGATTGCCTATCTCCACCGCTTTATCGACGCATAGCGGATAAACGAACGTCGCCGCCAGTATGCCGTCGATCACCTTCTTGATTCCGCCCGCGTCGCCGCCCAGCCCATCCACCCCGACGAAGATCATTTCCTTATCGCGATTCAGTTCCTTCGCCGCCAGATACGCGCCGATCGCCATCGGATCGTTGTGCCCGTACACCACATCGATCTGCGGCTGCGCGCGCAGCACCTCCGTCATCCGATCCTTCGCCTTCGCCTGAATCCAGTCGGCCACCGGGTCGGCCACAATCTGAATTTCCGGGTACTTCTGCAAGACCTCGCGCGCGCCTTTGTCGCGATTGATCTCACCCTCCACGCCCAGCAGTCCGCGCATCGCTACGATCTTGCCCTTCGGCTTGCCGTACTTCTTCGTCAGCCGATCGACGATGAACTGCCCGGCCAGCCGCCCGATCGCCACGTTGTCGCTGTGCACGTAGGTCGTGTAGTTCGGCTGCAGGATGTCGCGCTCGAGGCAGATCACCGGGATCTTCGCCTCCATCGCCTGGCCCATCACCGCCGTGAGTGCGGCCCGCTCGTTCGGCGCGACGATCAGCAGGTCGGGCTTCTGCCGGATGAACGTCTCCACCTGCGCCACCTGCTTGCTGTTGTCCTGCTGCGCGTCGGCGATCACCAGGTTCACGTCCGGATACTGCGCGAACAGCTTCTGCATCATTGCGTTTTGCATGGCGCGGTACGGCTCGGCGTTATTGGCCTGGCTGAACGCCACCAGGAATTGCTTCTTACCGCCGGTCGCGCTGCCGCTACCCCCGCAGCCGGCCGAAAACAGGACCGCCGCCCCTGCGAATATTACCGCCAGTCGTCGTCGCATTATGCCGATTCTCTCTCCCGTTGTACCGCTACCGCCAGCACAATAATAACCGCCTTGATCATCATTTCGAGATTGCTGTCCACGTTCTTCAGCCGCAGCATGTTCGTCAGCACGCCCATGATCAGCGACCCCACCAGCGTCCCCGAGATCGATCCGCGCCCGCCCGACAGCGGGGTCCCGCCGATCACCACCGCCGCGATCGCGTCCAGTTCGTACGCCACCCCGGCGTTGGGATTCCCCTGGTGATTCTCCGCCGCGTACAGCACGCCAGCCACCCCGGAAAGCAGTCCCGAGATGGTGTACACCCACAGCTTGGTGCGGCGGATCGGCAGCCCGGCGTACTGCGCCGCCTTCTCGTTATCGCCGATTGCGCGCACGTGCCGGCCGAATACCGTGCGCGCCAGCATCAGCCAGAATACCGCCGCCGCGCAGGCATACGACCCGATCACGATGGCCTTCTCGCGAAACACGTTGGCGAAATGCGCCGCCACATCCTGCCCGAAGCCGATGTCGATATTCTCGTTGCGAGTGATCCACTTGGCCAAGCCGCGCACGCCGATCATGGAGGCCAGCGTCACGATGAACGGCTGGATCCGCAGTGTCGCAACGACAGCGCCGTTCAGCACGCCGGTGAGTCCGGCCACCGCCACCGCCGCCGCGATCGCCAGCAGGATGTGCGGACCGTACCCCATTCCCGGCGCCAGACGCGTCAGCACCATCGCCGTGATTGCCGTGGCCAGCGCCAGGATGCTGCCCACGCTCAGGTCGATCCCGCCGGTCAGGATGACGAACGTCATCGCCAGCGCGATCATGCCGATCAGCGAGATCTGCCGCAGGATGTCGGTCAGGTTGCCGAGTTGCAGAAACACGCGCGAACCGTCGCCCGCTACGGGGCTGATCGCGATGGCCAGGATGACGATCCCGGCCAGCGCCGCCAGGCTTTGTGCGCGCCGCGGAATCAATTGGCGACTCCCGCGTTCGTGGCGGCGGCCATGATCTTCTCCTGGGTGGCCTCGGCGGCGCTGAACATCGCAGTCACGCGCCCCTCGCACAGCACCAGGATGCGGTCGCAGCAGCGCACCAGCTCCGGTAGCTC
>DATIMO010000343.1:0-9715 GCA_035475215.1 Acetobacteraceae bacterium
ACAGTGGGCGGCCGCAGCACAGACGCTGGGTCGGCACCATCACCCGATATCCCGCGTCCTCCAGCACCGCCACCGCCGCCTTGGCCGTCCCTGGCAGGAAGTAGTTGTTCCAGGTATCCGGCCACAGAATAACCGGCGGGCGCGTCCCGGCGCGCGAAACTGGCCGACGCGCGAACCAATCCTGAAAATTCTCCGCAGCAAATGCCGGAGGTTCACGGTGCTGCGTGATGCCGGCAATCCAGCGCGCAACCGGACCGATCAGCGGTGCGCGAACCGCCTGATTGACCAATCCAGGGGTGAGGCGCGCCGCGCGGGCCCACAGCCATATCAACCCCATGGAATACGCGTTTCGTGGTCGCAACCGTCCCTGGTAGTGGTGCGCCAGGAACTCGGCCTTGTACGTGGCCATATCGACGTTCACCGGGCAGTCGTGCTTGCAGCCTTTGCACTGGAGGCACAGGTCCAGTGCCTCCGCCACATGCTTGTCGCGCCAACCACGGGTCAGCGGATCGCCGCGCACCATTTCGAACAACAGCCGTGCGCGCCCGCGAGTCGAATGGATCTCCTCACGCGTGCCCTGGAAACTCGGGCACATGGTTCGGCCGCCGAGCGAACGACACTTTCCCACACCGAAGCACCGCTCGGTCGCCTTGGAGAAGGAAAACGCATCATCGGGGAAGTGAAACCAGGTCGGACCCATGTCCTTCGGCCGGTAGTCGGGACCGAGGCGCAGATCGGCATCCAGCGGCCGGGCGTCGATCAGCTTGCCCGGATTCATCTTCCAGTGCGGGTCCCAGATCGTCTTGAACTCGCGGAACGCTTCTACAAGGTCCGGGCCATACATCTTCGGCAGCAACTCGCCCTTGGCCTGGCCGTCACCATGCTCGCCGGACAATGAACCGCCGTGAGCGATCACCAGATCGGCAGCTTCTTCCATGTAACGGCGGAATTTCTGCACGCCCTCGGCCGTTTTCAGACCAAACGTCATGCGCGCATGAATGCAGCCGTCACCGAAATGGCCAAACAGGGTGTATGTGTAACCGAATTTCTTGTTCAGACTGTCGAATTTCCGCAGGTAATCACCCAGCTTGTCCGGCGGCACGGCCGCGTCTTCCCAGCTCGGCCACGCTTCCTCCTGCACCGGAATGCGGCTGGCGCCGACGCCGTTTTCCCTGATGTCCCAGATCTGCTGCTGTTCCCCCTCGTCTTCCACCAACCGCACGCCCAGCGCATGCGAACCGCCGCGCTTCAGCACCTGGTACGCGCGTTCAGCGTGCGCGTTGGCTTCCGCCTGCTCGCTGCCACCGAATTCGATCAGCAACCAGGCTTCGCCTTCCGGCAGCAGCCGTGTGCCGTCGAAGATCTTGCCCTTGATTGCCTCGTTGTCGATAAGATGCCGTTCAAAACCTTCGATCGCCAACGGCTGGAATTCGCGGATGGCGGGCACATCATCGGCGGCGGCCGGTGGGTCCTCATAGCCGAGCACCAGCAGCGCACGGGCCGGGGGAAACGGCAGCAGCCGCAACGTGGCGCCGAGCGTCAGTGCGCACGTACTTTCCGATCCAACAAGCGACCGAGCGACATGGAAGCCCTTCTCCGGCAACAAGTCATCGAGATTGTAGCCAGACACGCGACGCGGGATCTTCGGATAATGGCGTCGGATTGAATCCCCATATCGCTCGGCGATGCTGCGCAGCCCCTGATAGATTTCCGCGCGCCGGCCACCCGAATACCGGATCAGCTCATACTGCTCGTCCGATGTCGGGCCCACCCGCATGCGCAAGCCGTCATAGGTCAGGATGTCCAGTTCCTCGACGTTATCGACAGTCTTGCCGCCCATCACGGTGTGGGCACCGCAGGAGTTGTTGCCGATATTGCCGCCCAGCGTGCAGTACTGGTGCGTCGCCGGATCCGGTGCGAAGGTCAGGCCGTGCTTTTTGGCTTCATTGCGCAGCGTGTCGTTGATTACACCGGGTTCGACCCGCGCCAGCTTTGCATCGGGATCAAGTGCCAGAATGCGGTTCATGTATTTCGAAAAATCGATTACGACCGCCACGTTGCAGGTCTGGCCCGAAAGACTGGAACCGCAGCCGCGACCCAGGATCGGCACCCCGCGTGCGTGACATGCTGCCACCGTGGCGATCACGTCCTGAACGTCACGCGGGATGATCACCCCCACCGGCACCGCGCGATAGATCGAATGGTCGGTCGAATAGGCAGCGCGACTGCCGACATCGAAGCGCACCTCACCGCCAAGCTGCGGTTTCAGCGCCGCTTCCAGTTCGCGCGCGGCTTCGCGGTATTGCTTCGGTGGCGGGGCAAGCGGACGGGGACTGGTTCTGGAACGCGGGACCAGGGTGGCAATGTCGTTCATCGCTGGAACACTTTCGAAGTTGGCGGTGCCAGTCAGTCGCTCTTCCCCGACACCTCAGCCTTTTCCGATTTCCGCCCACCTCCGGTTATCCGTTCCACCAGCCGTCCGGCGACGCCGAACGGACTTTCACTGAAATTGAACTCCTGCACGGCGTGACGCCCCATCGTCAGTCCGATCGGGACTCGGTTGCGCTCGCCGCGCGCCATCGCGGCAATCAGTTTCTTCTGCTCGTCGGTAGTAATCACCGGTGGCCAGGGCGGCTCCAGCGGATCAACCACGCATTCGATCACCACCGGCCCATCCATCGCCAGCGCGTCTTTCAACTGGTCCCGGCAAGTACCCGGATTCTCGATCCGCACTCCGCGCAGCCCGCACGCCTCGGCCACCTTCACGAAATCCACCGGATGCAGATCGACGCCGTATTCCGGATTGCCGAGATACAGCATCTGCTCCCACTTGATCAGGCCGAGCGTGTTGTTCTTCATCACCACGACCTTCACCGGCAATTTGTGCTGCGCCAGCGATACCAGTTCGCCCATGATCATGGTGGCTGATCCGTCGCCGGTGAACGCCACCACCTGGCGATTGGGAAACGCGTGCGCGGCGCCGATCGCGTACGGGATTGCCGCCATCATCGAGCACATGGTCCCGCTGAACGAGAATCGCTGGCCCTCGCGCAACCGCATCCGCGCCGCCCATGTGGTGACAGTGCCGGAATCGCCGCAGATGATTGCATCCGATGCCAGCAGGTCCGGCAGGTGCCAGGAAACCACCTGCGGACACATCGGCACGTGATCCGACGTGCCGCGTTCCTCCATTAGCGCCCACCAGGACTGCATGGATTTCTGCGCCTGCTCCAGGAAGCTGCGATCGTCGTTGCGCGGCAGCTTGCCGAGCAACTCGCGCAACGTCGCGCGCGCATCGCCGACCAGCCCGATATCGACCGGATAACGCAAGCCGATATGTTCGGGCTTGTCGTCGATCTGCACGCCGACCGCCTGACCCGGCTTGGGCAGGAACTCGATATACGGGAAACACGACCCGACGATCAGCAGCCCGTCGCATGCGCGCAGCGCCTCCACCGACGGCCGCGTACCAACAACGCCGATGCCGCCCGTCGTGTAAACGCTGGTATCGGCGACGCAGTCCTTGCCCAGCAGAGGTTTGACAATAGGCGCGCCTAGCCGTTCCGCCACCTGCTCCAGCTCTGTTCCGGCGCCGCGCGCACCGGCGCCGGCCAGGATCGCCACCTTCTTGCATCCGGCAAGCGCCCTGGCGGCGTCTGCAATCATGTAACGGTCCGGCGTGCGCACCGGCGTCTGATAAGCCCTGGAGACGTGACCCTTCACGTTTCGCTTGAATCGCCGCTCCGCGCTGGCCGGCATCGCCTGGATGTCGATCGGGATTGCCACATGCGCAACGGCGCGGTTGGACAGCGCCGCCCGGCATGCAAGGTTGAGCACGTTTTCCAGGTGCTCCGGCCCCATCAGCCGCTGGTTGTAAAGCGCGACGTCCTGGAACAGGTAATCCTGGTTGATGTCCTGCAGGTAATGCGTGCCGATCAGATCGTGATAGGTCATCCCGGTGATCGCCAGCACCGGAGCGCCATCGATCTTGGCGTCGTATAACCCGTTCAACAGGTGCACCGCGCCGGGTGCGGCGGTCGAAAAGCACACCCCCAGCCGGCCGGAGAACTTGGCATAGGCGCAGGCGGCCAACGCGGCGGTTTCCTCGTGCCGCACATGCACGTAGCGCAGCTTGCCGGCGGTCTTCCGAAACGCCTCGACCAGTCCGTTGATGCCGTCGCCCGGCAGGCCGAAAACCGTGTCAACGCCCCAGTCCAGCAATATCTGGACAACATGGTCGGAAACGGTATCCGGCATGGCAGCTTCTCCGCGGCGCAAAATGGGCGCAGTCGCGGTTGGACCGAGAAGCGGCTGCGCCGCAGGAACGGTGCTACGATGGCATCAGTTGCACGCAGCCGCGGATGATTACGCGGTTGTCGGTTGCGTGGCGGCCAGCGCCTCGTCCCGCGCTTTCACTTTGGCGACCGACGGTCGGGCAGCCACGCGATCCCGATACGCGCGGATCTCCGGCAGTTCGGGCACCAGCCCAAACCCGGTCATCCACGCCAGGGCGGTACCCCACAGCAGGTCGGCCGCGGAAAACCGGTCGCCGAGCAGCCAGGGGCCGGTTGCGAGTTAGCCCACCAATGTCTTCAGGACGGTGTCGTAATCACCATACGGTGACATTGCCGGCGTCCCGGCGTCCTGCTGCCATCTGGCACAGGATTTCCGATCATCGGATTTGGTCAATCACAGCCCGTTACGCCGCAGCCCGCGGCGCGGCGGCCCGCACTTTGGCTCCCACCGTCGTCTCGAATTGGGCGAAATTCGCCTCGAACCGCTCCAGCAGTTCCCGCGCGGTGCGATCGTACGCTGCCTTGTCGTCCCAACTCAGGCGGGGATCCAGCACATTTGCCGGAACGCCGGGGACCGCTTGCGGAAGCGACAAGCCGAAGAACGGATCGGTACGAAACTGGGCGCGCGCCAGGCTGCCATCCACCGCCGCATGCACCAGAGCGCGTGTGTGCCGAATGCCCATGCGCTGGCCCACGCCGTACCGCCCACCTGTCCAGCCGGTGTTCACCAGCCAGCAATCGACGCCATGTTGCTCGATCAGCCGCTCCAGCATCCGGGCATACACTTCAGGCCGGCGCGGCAGGAACGGTGCGGCGAAACAGGTGCTGAAGGTGGCCTGCGGTTCGGCCCCGAGCCCCTTCTCGGTTCCTGCGACCCGCGCCGTGTACCCCGAAAGAAAATGATACATCGCCTGTGCCGGCGTCAGCCGGGCGATCGGTGGCATCACCCCGAACGCGTCGCAGGTCAGCATTATCAGATTGCGCGGCTGGCCGCCGCGGCCGGACAGTTCCACGTTGGGGATGTACTCGACCGGATAGCAGGACCGCGTATTCTCGGTCAGCGACCGGTCGCTCAGAAGCAGCGCGCCCTGCGCGTCGGCGACCACATTCTCCAGCACCGTGCCGAATCTGTGCGTCGCCGCCCAGATCTCCGGTTCCTGCTGCGCCGACAAATCGATCGCCTTGGCATAGCAGCCGCCTTCGAAATTGAACACGCCGCTGGCGCCCCAGCCATGCTCATCGTCGCCGATCAGCTTGCGGCGGGGATCGGACGACAGCGTGGTCTTGCCGGTTCCGGACAGGCCAAAGAACAGTGCGACATCGCCATCGGCCCCGATATTGGCGCTGCAATGCATCGGCAGCACATCCTGATCGGGACCCAACCAGTTCATGACCCCGAAGATCGATTTCTTGATCTCGCCCGCATACTCGGTACCGGCGATGATGATGCAGCGCTGCGCGAACGAAAGCGCGATGGCGGTGCCGCTGCGTACGCCGTCGATTGTCGGATCCGCCTGGAACAACGGCGCGTGCAGGACGACGTAGTCGGGCCGGAAATCCGCCAGCTCGTCTGCTGGGGGGCGGATGAACACGTTGCGGGCGAACAGCGCCTGCCAGGCGCCCGTCGTTACCAGCCGCACCCGCACCCGGTGGGCCGGATCGGCGCCTGCATGCAGGTCCTGCGTGAACAGCTCCTGGCCCTGCAAATACGCCTGCACCCGCGCCCGCAGGATGGCGAAGCTTTGCGGAGCCATCGGCTGGTTGATCCTGCCCCACCAGACATCGTCGCGCACCTCAGGCTCATCGACCACGAATTTGTCCTGCACCGACCGGCCGGTGTGCCTGCCGGTGGCGACGATCAGCGCGCCGTCAGTCGACAGCCGGCCTTCGTTGCGTCGCAGGGCTGCGGTGATCAGGCCCGGTGCGGTCAGGTTGGCATGCACCGCAGGTGCGGCATGCACGCCGGTACCGGCAAGTGCGGGGGCGGCAGAGGTCAACACATGTCGCTCCTGGTCGGGGTGTGGCCGGACAATGCAGGACAACGGTAAACCTTGCCATAGCGGGTCGTAACGGCGAAAGCACACAACCGTGAATTGTGCAGTGCAAAAAGCAACCGCGGAGGCGTGACCCTGCCCAAAGCCTGCGCTAAGCAGGGGACCGGACGGAGGCAGTGGCGTGGAGCAGCAATCAGGGGCGGCGGCACCCAACAGCTTGCGACGCGGGCCCGACGGGCGCGGCAGGTTCGGCGCGTTCGGCGGGCGTTTCGTCGCGGAAACGCTGATGCCGCTGATCCTGGAAGTTGAGCAGGCGTGGCACGCTGCCAAGGCTGACCCGGCGTTCCAGGTCGAGCTGGATCGCTATCTGGCGCATTACGTTGGCCGGCCCAGCCCGCTGTGGTTCGCCGAGCGCCTGACCGGTGAACTGGGCGGTGCAAAGGTTTATTTCAAACGCGATGAGCTGAACCACACCGGCAGCCACAAGGCGAACAACTGCATGGGCCAGATCCTGCTGGCCCGGCGCATGGCGAAAACCCGGATCATCGCCGAAACGGGCGCCGGGCAGCACGGCGTCGCGACCGCGACCATGTGCGCGCTGTTCGGCCTGCCCTGCACGGTGTATATGGGCGCCGTCGACGTGGAGCGACAGGCACCCAACGTGTTTCGTATGAAACTGCTTGGCGCGGAGGTGAAGCCCGTCACGTCCGGCTCCGCCACGCTGAAGGACGCCATGAACGAGGCGCTGCGCGACTGGGTGACCAATGTTTCAGACACATACTATCTGATCGGCACCGTTGCCGGCCCGCATCCCTATCCGGCGATGGTGCGTGATTTCCAGTCGGTGATCGGCGAAGAAGCCAAACGCCAGTTGAAGGAAGCCGAAGGCCGGTTGCCGGATGCCGCGGTGGCCTGCATCGGTGGCGGGTCGAACTCCATGGGGTTGTTCCATCCGTTCCTGGATGAATCCTCGGTGCGGCTGATCGGCGTGGAGGCAGCGGGTCGTGGCCTGGACACGCATGAACACGCCGCCAGCCTGTCGCGCGGACGGCCCGGCGTGCTGCACGGCAATCGCACCTACCTGCTGCAGGACGACGACGGGCAGATCCAGGAAGCGCACAGCATCAGCGCCGGTCTGGATTACCCCGGCATCGGCCCTGAGCATTCATGGCTGCACGAAATCGGTCGCGTCGAATACGTCGCCGCCACGGATGAGGAGGCATTGGCCGCCTTCCAGCTTTGCACCAGGACCGAGGGCATCATTCCCGCCCTGGAACCGGCGCACGCCTTGGCGCACGTGGCGAAGATCGCGCCTGGGATGGACAAGGATCAGATCATCCTGATGAATCTGTGCGGGCGAGGCGACAAGGACATTTTCACAGTCGCCGAGCATCTGGGGGTGCGGCTGTGAACCCTCGTTCTTCACCTCTCCCGTTTGCGGGAGAGGTCGACGCGCACAGCGCGGCGGGTGAGGGGCCCACTCAATGAGCCGCATCGCCGCCCGTTTCGCCGCACTGAAGCAGCAGGACCGTGCCGCGCTGATCCCGTTCGTCGAAGCCTGGGACCCCGACGCCGCGACGTCCATGGCGCTGCTGCGCGGCATGCCTGGTGCCGGTGCCGACCTGATCGAGATCGGCATGCCGTTCACCGACCCGATGGCCGATGGACCAACCATCCAGGCCGCCGGCAAGCGGGCACTGAAGGCCGGCGCGACCATGGCCCACACGCTGGCGATGGTGCGCGAGTTCCGCCGCGAAGATGACACCACACCGATCGTGCTGATGGGGTATCTGAACCCGATCCTTACATACGAACCGCAGCGGTTCTGCAGCGATGCGGCGGCAGCCGGCGTCGATGGGCTTATTGTCGTCGATCTGCCGACCGAGGAGTCGGACCTGCTGGTGCCACATGCAACCGCCAACGAACTGGACGTGATCCGTCTGATCGCGCCGACGACCGGCGATCGGCGGCTGCCTCTGGTGCTGGCCGGCAGTTCAGGTTTCGTCTATTACGTCAGCATCACCGGCATTACCGGCACCCGGACGGGGACCGCCGACCACCTGGCGGAAGCGATCCCACGCGTTCGCAAGGTCACCGACCTGCCGATTGCTGTCGGCTTCGGCGTGCGTAGCCCGGAACAGGCCGCCATTGTCGCCCGGGAAGCCGATGCCGCGGTGGTGGCCTCGGCGCTGATCGACACATTGACCTCGAGCCTCGATGCGAATCACCGCGCCCGACCAGATACCGTGCGGCGCGTGCTGGACCAGGTACGAGCGCTGGCCGAAGGCGTGCGTAGCGCACGAGTGGGCGCATGAGCTGGCTCACCGAATTCGTCCGCCCTAAAATCCGCAACCTGTTCGCCCGGCGAGAGGTGCCAGATAATCTGTGGCACCAATGCCCCGCCTGCCAGCAGATGATTTTTGCCCGCGAACTGGAAGCCAACCTGAAGGTCTGCACGCATTGCGGCCACCACATGCGCGTCAGTGCCGCGGAACGCCTGAGCTGGACCTTCGACGCCAACGCTTTCACCCGCATCGAGCTGCCGAAGGTACCACCTGACCCGCTGCGCTTTCGCGACAGCAAGCGTTACGCCGACCGGTTGAAAGAGGCGCGTGACAAGACCCATCTGGAAGATGCGATCGCCGTCGCCCACGGCACCATCGAACAGCATCGGGCCGTGGTGGCGGCAATGGAGTTCGATTTCATCGGCGGCTCCATGGGTGCGGCGGTCGGTGAGGGGCTTGTCGCCGCCGCGCGGCTTGCCGTGCTGCAGGAAGCGCCACTGATCGTCTTCACCGCCTCGGGCGGCGCGCGCATGCAGGAAGGCGCGATCAGCCTGATGCAGATGCCGAAGACCGTCATCGCCACCCGACTGGTGAAGCAGGCCGGTCTGCCCTTCGTCGTTGTCCTGACCGATCCCACCACCGGCGGCGTGACCGCCAGTTTCGCCATGTTGGGCGATATCCAGATCGCCGAACCCGGCGCGCTGATCGGCTTTGCCGGCGCGCGGGTGATCGAGCAGACGGTGCATGAGAAACTGCCCGAAGGCTTCCAGACCGCCGAATACCTGCATCAGCACGGCATTATCGACATGGTGGTGAAACGCACCGAATTCCGAACGACACTGGCACGGATTCTGGGCCTTTTGGATGGTCGGGAGCCGGCGACCGAAGCGCTGGCGCAAGCGGCCGAGTGAGCGCCCGGATCGAGGGCATCGTCGCCCGGCTGCACGGGCTGCATCCACGGCTGATCGATCTCAGCCTGGATCGGCTGCTGACATTGTTGACGAAACTCGGGTCACCGGAACGGCGGCTACCGCCGGTGATTCATGTGGCCGGTACCAACGGAAAGGGCAGCACCTGTGCGTTCATACGTTCCATCGCCGAAAGCGCCGGTCTTCGCGTGCATGTCTACACATCGCCGCAT